>NZ_BSPX01000055.1:0-33292 GCF_030161255.1 Zoogloea oryzae | reverse complement strand
TGGAGTTTGTGCCGCTGCCGGACGAGCGGCTGCTGGCGGCGCTGCCGGTCGGGCATCGCTTCGAAGGTCGGTTGGCGTTGCCGTTGGCGGACCTGGCCGGCGAGGCCTTCGTGTCGGCGGTGCACCGGGAGCGGGGCGGGCTGGCGCGGCGGGTGACGGATCTGTGCCTGGCGCGGGGCTTTGTGCCGCGGATGGCGCCGGTGATCTCCCGCAAGACGTCGATGCTGACGCTGGTGGGGGCGGGCTTCGGGGTGGCGGTGATCCCGGCGGGGATGGCCGGGCTGGCGGGGCAGGGCGTGCGGCTGGTGCCGCTGGTGGATGATGATGCGACAGCGGCGGCGGCGATCCTGCTGCCGCACCAGCCGTCACCGCTGGCGGCGCGGTTTGCCGAGATCTGCCGGGCGGCGTGGGCCGCCGACGAGCCGCGCTCCCCTGATGCGGGGAATCTGTAGGTCGGACTTTAGTCCGACATCCGGTGTCGCATTTGGAGCGTGCGGTGTCGGACTGAAGTCCGACCTACAGGTTGGGGCCGGGATGGCTGCGTCTTTGTAGGTTCATGCGTGCCGTTGTAGGTCGGACTTTAGTCCGACATCTGGTGCCGCATTTGGAGCGTGCGGTGTCGGACTGAAGTCCGACCTACAGGTTGAGCGGGGACGGCTGCGTTGGGGCGGCGGCAGGGGCTACAAAAGCGGTCAGCTCCCCCGCAGCCACTTGCGGCTGCTTTGGGTTTCCAGCAGATCCCGCGGGGTGGCGAGGCCTTGCACGCCGGCACCGGCCAGGGCGACCTGATGCAGTTGCGCCACGGCGCAGGCTTCGAGGAGGGCGCTGCGCTGGTCGAGGCGTTCGATGCCGAAGGCGGCGAGCCAGATGTCCATGCGGGCGAGGCCGGCGCTGCGCTCGGGGTAGAGGCTGGGCATCAGCACCATCAGGTCGATCCAGTCGAGCTCGGGCACGCTGCCCAGGTGTTGTTCGAGCGCCCGTTCGATGATGCCCTGGTTGAACGGTGCGTTGAAGACCACCACCGGCGCGCGGGCGATGAACTTGAGCAGGGCGACGAGGGCTTCGGCCGGGGCGTTGCCGAGCTGGGCGTAGAAGGCGTCGCCCGGGCGTAGCAGGCCCTGGTTGATCGCCACCGCACCGACGCCCGAGAGGCGTTGCCCGCCGCTGCCGTCGGCGGCAACCTCGGCGTTGACGATGACGTAGCGGGTTTCGTAGTGGGCGCGGGTGAGCTCGGGGGCGGGCAGGGCCGCCACGGCGTCGAGCTCGCCCTGCAGGGCGGGGCTGACGGCCGGGCCACCGCCGGGCAGGAATCGGGAGAGCCAGTTCATGGTCAGATTTGGTAGTCCAGCTTGAGTCGGAGTTGGATCTTGCGGGCCTGGCGGAAGGCTTCCTTGAGGATGCGCCGGTCGAGCTCGTTGAGGTCGTCGGGCTTGACGCGGTTGTCGCCGGGGGCGCCGTGGTCGGTGTCGAGGTGCTGGTGGCGCAGGCGCAGGAGCTGGATGAAGTGGAAGCCGTCGGCCATCGCGGAGAGCTCTTCGGCGGGCATGCCGATCCGGCTGCCGCCCTGACGCAGGCGCTGGGCGGTGCTGGTGGCGTCGACGCCGGTGCGCAGCGCGAGCACGCGGGCGGCGTCGACGAACAGACGGGCGCCGAACTTTTTAAGGTCGATGGTGCCGGGGTGCTTCGGGTCGTCGTCGGTGACGAAGTCGCGGATCTTGCCGAGCGGCGGCGCCACATCGAGCGCGTTGGTGGCCATCGCCTTGAGGAAGGACGGGTGGCCGCCGGTCATGGAGAGCAGCCAGTGGCGCAGCTTGTGGGCGACCTTCTCGTCGCCGTAGAGCACCCGGAAATCAAAGAAGATGGTGGCGTTGAGGAGGGCTTCGGGGTGGGGTTCGCGGATCCACTGGCCGAACTTCTCGCGCCATTCGTCGAAGGTGAGGCACAGCTCGGGGTTGCTGGCCATGATGTTGCCCTCGCACAGCGGGAAGCCGCAGGCGGCGAGGTCGTTGTTCACGTCTTTGGCGAACTCGAGCAGGCGCAGCTTGAGGGGCTCCTTGTCGGCCCATTCGGGCAGCACGTAGATGATCCCGTTGTCCTGGTCGGTGGAGAGGGTCTGCTCGTGGCGGCCTTCGGAGCCGAAGGCGAGCCAGGCGTATTCGACGCCGTGCAGGTCGTGGCGGTCGAGGTTGAGCTCGAGGATGCGGCGGGTGAGGGCGTCGTTGAGGGCCGAGATGAACTGGGTGAGCTGCTCGGCGCCGATGCCCTGGGCGAGCAGGTTGAGGGCCAGCTGGCGGATGTCGCGGCTGGCGCGCTGCAGGGCCTGCACGTCGGCGGCGCTCTCGATGCCGGCGCGGATCTGGCGCAGGCCGATGCGCTGCAGGGCGAAGAGGTCGCGCTCGGAGATCACGCCCTTGAGCTTGTCTTCGGCATCCACCACCAGGATGTGGCGCACGCCGTGGGTGGCCATCTCGAGGGCGGCGTCGTAGGCGCTGGCGTTGGCGTGGAGGGTGTGGGGCGGCGTGGTCATCACGTCGGCGATGGGCCGGGTGAGGTCGAAGCCGGTGAGCACGATGCGCTTGAGGATGTCGCTCTGGGTGAGCACGCCGACGGGCTTCTCGTCTTCGCCGGCCACGGCCAGACAGCCGACGCCGGCCGCGGCCATTTTTTCAAGCGCGCCGCGGGTGGCCACATCGGGGCTGACGAAGATCGGTGCCTTCTTGACCAGGTTGGCGAGCGACGTGGTCATCGTCTGCTGTTCGGCGGCGCGCTGGGAGAACTGGGCCTGGAGCTGCTCTCGCGACTGGCTCATCAGGCTGGCGATGTAGCGGGTGCAGAAGATCTGGAAGCTGGGCGAGAGCTCCTGGAGGCGCAGGAAATCGGCGGCCGGGAGCTGGAAGCAGTAGCTGTCCTCGACGGCGATGTAGCTGTTGGTGGAGCGGCGCTCGGCGGAGATGGCGCCGATCGGGAAGCCTTCGCCGGGGCCCAGGGTGAGGGTGGCGTATTCGGTGACGGCGACGCCGCCCATCTGGCGCGCCTGCACCTTGCCGCGATAGACGATGTAGAAGAAGCGCGGCGGGCCGTCTTCGGGCATCAGGATTTCGGATTCCGCCGGGTAGAAGGCGGTGGCCAGCCGTTCACCGAGAAAGCGCAGGGCTTCCGCCTCCATCCGGTCGAAGGGCGCGTGGCGGCGCAGGAACTCCAGGTTGGTTCGGATCAGGGTGTCGGCGGCGGTGTTTTCCATGGGCTCTGCGCGGCGTCGGGTAAAGCTTGCAAATTTACTCTGCCAATGCCCGAGCGTCATGATCTGGCGCAAAAAAATGCGTCCTCGGCGCGGGGTGGCGCGGGGTGGTGTGACATCTGCCGCAGTTAGAATCGGGGAATCACTTTTTCAGGAATCGCCATGAGCGCCAATCTTCTGCCCGCCGTCGAGATCACCACCGCCCCGACGCCCACCCACGCCGTCATCTGGATGCACGGGCTGGGGGCCGACGGCCATGATTTCGAGCCGGTGGTCGATGAACTCGACATCGACCGCCTGCCGCCGACGCGCTTCGTGTTTCCCCACGCGCCCCAGCGGCCGGTGACGATCAACGGCGGCTATATCATGCGGGCCTGGTACGACATCCTGTCGCAGGATTTCAGCGGCCGGCGCGAGGATGCGGCCGGCGTGATCGAATCCGCCGCGCAGGTCGAGGCGCTGATCGCCCGCGAGAACGCCCGCGGGATTCCCGACAGCCGCATCGTGCTGGCGGGCTTCTCGCAAGGCGGGGCAATCGCGCTGCACACCGGCCTGCGCCACGCCAGCCGGCTGGCCGGCGTGCTGGCGCTGTCCACCTACCTGCCGCTGGCCGACACCCTGGCGGGCGAGGCCGGCGAGGCCAACCGCGACGTGCCCATCTTCATGGCCCACGGCGTGGCCGATCCGGTGATCCCCCACGACTTTGCGCGGCGTTCGGCCGACCAGCTCACCGCCGCCGGCTATCCGCTGGCCTGGAAGACCTACCGCATGGAGCACAGCCTGTGCCTGGAGGAAGTGCGCGACATCGAGGACTGGCTGGCCACCGTGCTTGCGGCCTGAGGCTTATGCGGGGCGGCGCTTGAGCAGGTTGTTGCCGATGAACGAGAGCACCGTCTCGCCGCGCTGGTTGACCGCGGTGTAGCGCATGCGGGCAATGCCCCGGTCTGGCTTGGACGACGACGGGCGCACCTCGAGCACCTCGACCACGCTGTGCAGGGTGTCGCCCGGGCGCACCGGCGCCAGCCAGCGCAGCTCGTCGAGGCCCGGCGAGCCGATGCTCGACTGGGCAAAGATGCCGTTCTGGATGAACAGCCGGAAGCACACCGCGATGGTGTGGAAGCCGCTGGCGATGAGCCCGCCGTAGGGCGAATCCGCGGCGGCGTTGGCGTCGAGATGAAAGGACTGCGGGTCGTACTGGAAGGCGAAGTCGATGATGGCCGCTTCGGTGAAGGTGAAGCCGCCGCTCACGAAGCGGTCGCCAGGGGTGAGGTCGTCGAGGTAGCGGGTGTCCATGGGCTGTCTCCGGTGGTGTGGGTGTTGTAGGCCGGATGGTAACGCGACCGCCCCTCAGCCGGTCGCCAGCAGGTTCTCCTCGCACACCGCCAGCCAGGCCTGGGCGGCCCGGGACATGTAGCCGCCGGGCTTCCAGATCACCGCCACGTGCCAGTCGAGCCGGGGTTCGGCCAGGGGGCGGGCGACGAGCTCGGCGCCCAGGTTGAGGCGAGCCAGCAGCGGGCCGGGGATCAGGGTGGTGCCGAGCCCGGCGGCGGCCAGGGCCACCAGAAAATCCCACTGCCCGCTCTGGGCCGCGATGCAGGCCTCGAAGCCCGACGCGGCCGTCACCTCGCGCACCCGGCGGGTCAGCGAGAAATCGTCGCCGGGCAGGAGCAGCGGCGCATCCTTCAGGGCGGCCAGCGCCACCCGCTGTTCGGCGGCCCAGGCCGATGTCCGCGGGCCCACCGCAAAGAGCGGGTAGTGCCCCACGCTGCGGGTCTCCAGCCCGAGGCCCGGCTCGGTGGGGAGGAGGGTGGCGCCGACTTCCAGTTCGCCCGTCGCCACCAGCTGCTCGATCCGCTGCCCGCCCACTTCGCGCAGGTGCAGCGCGACCGCCGGATGGCGCGCCCGGAAGGCCTTCACCATCGGCGGGAAGAGCAGGTTCACCATCGGCGGAATCCCCACCGTCAGCTCGCCCCGGACCAGCTCGGCCAGATCGGCGACTTCCTGCGTCAGGTTGCGCATCACCCCCAGGGCCTCCTGCCCGCGCTCCAGCACCACCCGGCCCACGTCGGTGAGGTGGAGCTGGCGGCCGTCGCGGATCAGCAGCGGCTGGCCGATCTCGTCTTCGAGCTGGCGGATCATCTTGCTCACGGTTGATTGGGTGACGTTGAGGCGCTCGGCGGCGGCGGTGAAGCTCTGCTGGCGGACGGTCTCGACGAAGTAGCGGAGGGCGCGCAGGTCCATTTTTTGTATGAAAAAAGCGACTGGATGGAAGTAGTTTAAGTCATAACATGACTGATGCTGGGCCCCTATACTCCGCCGCGATCCCGTCCGAACGAGGCGGGGCCCCCCGAAAATCGAGGACCGGAGAAAACAGCAATGCCCATGGACCGTATTCGCCTTGCCCGCCTGCGGGATCGCATCATGTCACCGGAGGCCGCCGCCGCGCTGTTCGCCGACGGGATGACCGTCGGGATGAGCGGCTTCACCCGCGCCGGCGACTGCAAGGCGGTGCCCTTTGCGCTGGCCGAGCGCGCCGCCAACGAGCACCTTCAGATCACCCTGATGACCGGCGCGTCCCTGGGCAACGACATCGACAAGGTGCTGACCGACGCCAACGTGATCAGCCGCCGCATCCCGTTCCAGTCCGACCCGACCCTGCGCCGCAAGATCAACGCCGGCGAGGTGATGTTCATCGACCAGCACTTGTCTGAAACCGTCGAGCAGCTGCGCTCCGGCCAGATCGCGCCGGTGGACATCGCGGTGGTCGAGGCGACTGCCATCACCGAAAACGGCGGCATCGTGCCGACCACCTCGGTGGGCAACTCGGCCAGCTTTGCGGTGCTGGCCAAGAAGATCATCGTCGAGATCAACCTGACGATGCCCCACGGCCTCGAAGGGCTGCACGACATCTACATCCCCACCTACCGCCCGCACCGCCTGCCGATTCCGCTGATCTCGCCGGAGCAGCGCATCGGCCTGCCGTTCATTCCGGTGGACCCGGAGAAGATCGTCGCCATCGTCATCACCGAGAAGGCCGACAGCCCGTCCAACGTGCTGCCGCCGGATGACGACACCCGCGCCATCGCCGGCCACCTCAACAGCTTCCTGGCCCACGAGGTCAAGGCCGGTCGCCTGTCGCCCAGCCTCCAGCCCCTGCAGGCCGGCATCGGCACCATCGCCAACGCGGTGCTCCACGGCATGCTGGATTCGCCCTTCCGGGATCTGAAGATGTATTCCGAGGTGCTGCAGGATTCCACCGTCGAGCTGCTGGACGACGGCCGCCTCTCCTTTGCGTCGGCCTCGTCGATCACCCTCTCGAAGCACACCTACGAGCGCGTGCTGGGCAACATCGAGCACTACAAGTCGCGCCTGGTGCTGCGCCCGCAGGAGATCAGCAACCACCCGGAGGTGATCCGCCGGCTCGGCCTCATCACCATCAACACCGCGCTGGAGTGCGATATCTACGGCAACGTGAACTCCACCCACGTGGGCGGCACGCACATGATGAACGGCATCGGCGGCTCGGGCGACTTCGCCCGCAATGCCCACCTGTCGGTGTTCGTCACCAAGTCCATCGCCAAGGGCGGGGCGATCTCCAGCATCGTGCCGATGGTGCCCCACGTGGATCACACCGAGCACGACACCGACATCATCGTCACCGAGCACGGCCTGGCCGACCTGCGTGGCCTTGCTCCCCGCGAGCGCGCCCACCAGATCATCGACCACTGCACCGATCCGCTCTACCGGGACATGCTGCGGGATTACTACCAGCGCGCCTGCCGCCGCGGCGGCCACACCCCGCAGCTGCTGCGCGAGGCCTTCGCCTGGCACCTGCGCGCCGAAGAGACCGGCTCGATGCTCGAAAGCAAGCCCGAAGCCGTCTGCGAACCGGCCTGAGCCCCAAGACCGGCCAAGCCGGCGACCCTCAACCCCAGACCTGCCGGTGCGTGCGCAGGCCGCGCACCGGCGGCTCCCCTTCGAAAGTGCCCTTCGATCCGGAGTCGTGCCTTACTGCCTGCGTCTCCCTGAAAGCCACCCGCGTTCCGCTACTCCTCCCGGCGGAACGCGGTGCTGGTTTGCACGCTTCTTTCTGCAGCACCCTTGATCTGATTCCGACTCCCGGGACGCAGGCCTGAGCTTTGGCCGCAAGCTGATCCGCTCGTCGTTCCGGGCTCACCCCTCTGCGCGCCCACTTCAACGCTCTTGCCGCAAGGCCTTGAGCCGCGACCCTAAGGCAAGCTGCGTTGCCCGCAAGGCTTGGCGCATTGCACCTTCAAGTTATCTGCCTTGCGCGCAAAGCCTGTTGCCTTGGCCGTACGGCTTTCTGCTCGACGCCCAGGGCCCGCAGCGTTGCGATCGAGGCTTTTTGCTTCGGTCGCAAGGCTTTGAAGCTCGTCCCCCAAAGCAAAAAGCCTTGCGGGCAAGGCTTTTTGCAATGACGGCAGTGTCGGACTGAAGTCCGACCTACAAAAAAACTGCGGGTTTGCAGGGCGAAGCCCCGCCGATCGCCCCACGGCCGGCTGGTCAGCCGGCGATGCGCACCTCGGCGGGGCCGCTGTGGATGAGGCCGATCACCGCCGCGTCGGCAAAGCCGCCGGCGCGGAAGGTCTCCAGCACGGTGTCGGCGCTGGCGGCGTCGCAGGCCACCAGCAGGCCGCCGCTGGTCTGGGCGTCGGCCAGCACGCTGCGCTGCCACTCGGCCACGCCCTCGTCAAAGCGCACCGCGTCGCCGCAGCTGGCCAGGTTGCGGGCGATGGCGCCGGGGCCGATGCCCTGTTTCGCAAAAGGCACCGCGGCCGGCATCACCGGCACGTCGGACGCCTGCACCGTGGCGCCCAGATTGGCGCCGCGACACACCTCCAGCAGATGCCCGAGCAGGCCAAAGCCGGTGACATCGGTGAGCGCATGCACGCCGGGCAGCTTCGCCAGCGCCGGGCCCACGGTGTTGAGCTTGGTGGTGGTGGCGATCATCTGGGCGTAGCCGTCGGCGTCCAGCACGCCCTTTTTCATGGCCGAGCCGAGGATGCCCACGCCCAGCGGCTTGCCGAGGATCAGCACGTCGCCCTCCTTGGCGTCGGCGTTGCGCTTGATGATGTCCGGGTGGGCGATGCCCAGCGCCACGAGGCCGTAGATCGGCTCGGGCGAGTCGATGCTGTGGCCGCCCGCCACCGGGATGCCGGCCTGGGCGCACACGCTGGCGCCGCCTTCGAGGATGCGGCCGATGGCCTCCAGCGGCAGTTTGTTCACCGGCATGCCGACGATGGCCAGGGCCATGATCGGCGTGCCGCCCATCGCATACACGTCGGACAGGGCGTTGGTGGCGGCGATGCGGCCGAAGTCGAAGGGGTCGTCGACGATCGGCATGAAGAAGTCGGTGGTGGCGATCAGCGCCTGCTCGTCGTTGAGGCGCCACACGGCGGCGTCGTCGGCGGTCTCGGTGCCCACCATCAGGTTGGCGAAGGGCTGCGCCGCAGGCATGTGGGCGAGCATCTCGGAGAGCACGGCGGGGGCGATCTTACAGCCGCATCCGCCGCCGTGAGACAATTCGGTCAGTCGCAGGGGCGCTTCAGTCATGGCGTTTTTTGGTTCCAGTTGATTCATCAGGTTCATTCTTTCCGTGTCTTCCCAGCCAGATTATCTTTCCGCCGGCCTCGACCGGCTCGACAGCTTCGATTCGATCGTCGATGTGCGATCGCCGGCCGAGTTCGCCGAGGATCATATCCCCGGTGCGATCAACTGTCCGGTGCTCGACGACGAGGAGCGGGCGCGGGTGGGCACGCTGTACAAGCAGGTGTCGCCCTTCGAGGCCCGCAAGCTGGGTGCGGCGCTGGTGTCGCGCAACATCGCGCGCGCCATCGAGACGCATTTTCTCAGCAAGCCGAAGGGCTGGAAACCGCTGATCTATTGCTGGCGCGGCGGCCAGCGCAGCGGGGCGATGACCATCGTGCTGCGTCAGGTGGGCTGGGCGGCCCAGCGGCTCGAAGGCGGCTACAAGGTTTTCCGCCAGCGGGTGCTCGACGACCTCGAAACCCTGCCGGCAGGCCTGGCCTTCCGGGTGCTGTGCGGGCCCACCGGCAGCGCCAAGACGGCGCTGCTGGGGGCACTGGCCGAAGCGGGCGAGCAGGTGCTGGATCTGGAAGGCCTGGCCAGCCACCGGGGGTCGGTGCTCGGCGGCGAGGCGAGCACGCCCCAGCCGGGGCAGAAGGCCTTCGAGACGCGCCTGTGGTCGGTGCTGCGCGGGGTCGATCCGGCGCGGCCGGTGTGGACCGAGTCCGAGAGCCGGCGCATCGGTCGCCTGCATGTGCCCGGGGCGCTGTTCGAGCGCCTGCGGGACGGCGACTGCGTGCGCGTCGATGCGCCGATGGAAGCCCGCGTCGCCCATCTGCTCGAGCGTTACACCGACCTGATCGCCGATCCGGCCGATTTCTGCGCCAAGCTCGACCGGCTGGTGGTGCAGCACGGCCACGAGCAGGTGGCGGCCTGGAAGGCGCTGGTCGAGGCGAAGGCCTGGCCGCAGCTGGCCGAGGAGCTGGTCGTGCGGCATTACGATCCGGCCTACCGTCGGGGCGGCGAAGGGCTGTACCGGCGCCTGGCCGAGGGGCAGACGCTGGCCGTGCCGAGCCTGGATGCCGCCACGCTGGCCGAGGTGGCCCGGGGGCTCGCCGGGCGCTGAGCGCCCTCAGGCGTGTTCCGGTTTTTCGATCTCGGCGGCGGTGTCGGCGATGGCGGCCTTCAGGCCGGCAGCCAGGGTCAGGGCTTCGGGCTGGCCATCGCGGGCAGCGTGCTCGGTCTGGCGGGCGAGCTCGGCGAGGCGTGAGGCCATGATGTTGGCGGCCGAGCTCTTGAGAGCGTGGGCCACCTCGACGATCCGGCGCAGATCGCCGGCGGCGATGGCTTCGTCCAGCCCGGCCTGCCGCTCGGCGGCGGTGCCGGCAAAAATCCCCAGCAGGCGTTCGACGAACTCGGGCCGCCCCGGATAACGGGCGGCAAGGGCGGTGCGGTCGATCATCGGATCGTGCGCCTGGGCCGGCGGCTTGCCGACGTGGCGGAGGAGGGTCTCCACGAGGATGTCCAGATCGAGGGGTTTGGCGATGTGGGCGACCATGCCGGCCTCGAGGCATCTGGCGCGCTCCTCGGCCAGGGCGTGGGCGGTCTGGCCGATCACCGGCAGGCCCGGCGCCAGCTCGGCGATCCGGCGGGTCGCTTCGTAGCCGTCCATCTCGGGCATCTGGATGTCCATCAGCACCACCTGGAAGGCATTGGCGCCGTGGCGGGCAACGGCGTCCACCGCCTGGCGGCCGTTTTCCACCATGGTCAGGACGGCGCCTTCGGAGAGCAGCATGTCCTCGAGCACCATCTGGTTGACCTCGTTGTCCTCGGCGGCGAGCACGCGGATGCCGGCGAGGCGCTCGGGCTGCGGAGCGTTGTCGGCGGCGGGCGGCGCGGGCAGGGCCGGGCGCGGGGCGGGGATGTAGGGCACGCGGACCTCGAACACGCTCCCGTGGCCTTCGGTGCTGGTGGCGCTGATGGTGCCGCCCAGGAGATCGACGATGCGCTTGGTGATCGCCAGCCCCAGCCCGGTGCCGCCAAAGCGTCGGGTGGTGGAGCTGTCGGCCTGCTCGAAGGCGTTGAAGAGCTGGGCGAGCTGGGCCTCGGCGATGCCGATGCCGGTGTCGGCGATGCGGAACACCAGGCTGTCGCCATCAAGGGCGGCGCTGAGCGACACCTCACCCTTCTCGGTGAACTTGAGGCCGTTGGAGAGCAGGTTGGTGAGGATCTGGCCCAGGCGCAGGGGATCGGCAAGGCAGCTTTCGGGCAGGTCGGGCGCCCGCACGAGGCGCAGGGCAAGGCCGCGGCTTTCGGCCCGTTCGTCGAAGGCGGTGGTGATGGTCTCGAGCAGGGCCGGCAGGTCAACGGGCACGGCTTCGATGTGGAGCTTGCCGGCCTCGATCTTCGAGAAGTCGAGGATGTCATTGACCACGCCCAGCAGCAGCTTGCCCGAATCGAGGATGTGGGCGAAGGCGCTGCGTTGCCGGGGGTCGGTGCTGTCGCGGTAGCCGATGTGGGCGAAGCCGAGGATGCCGTTGAGCGGGGTGCGGATCTCGTGGCTCATGTTGGCGAGGAACTCGCTCTTCACCCGGGCCAGCCGCTCGGCGGCGAGGCGGGCCTGCTCGCGTTCCTCTTCGAGGGCGCGCCGTTCGGTCGCGTCCATGAAGCTGACCACCGCGCCGACGATGCGGCCGTCGCGGACCATCGGGTGGGTGGAGTAGATCACCGGCACAGGGTGGCCGTCGGCGTGCCAGTAAACCTCGTCGGTGATGGTCATCCCCTCGCCGTGCTGGAGGGTCTGGTTGGTGGGGCAGTTGCAGGTGGGGTAGGGGCTGCCGTCCGGGTGGCTGTGGTGGATCAGCGCGTGGATGTGGGTGCCGATGACGGCTTCCTGGTCGAGCCCGAGCATCCGGCAGGCCGACGGGTTGATGAAGGTGACGCGACCGTGGTTGTCGACGCCATACACGCCGTCGGCGGTGGATTCGAGGATCAGCCGCAGGTTGGCTTCGGAGCTGGAGAGCTGCGCGGCGCGTTCGGCAACCAGCCTTTCGAGGTGCTGCTGGTGCTGCTGGAGCTCGTCTTCCAGCGCCCGGCGGCCGGTGACGTCGCGGCACACGCCGAAGACCCTGTCGATCCGGCCGTCGTCATCGAACACCGCGCTGGCCCAGTCGGCCACCCAGATGTAGCTGCCGTCACGCTTGCGCAGGCGGTATTCGACGGCGTAGTCGGGGGTGTCGGGGGTGAGGCCGGCGAGGGCGTTGGCGATGCCCTCCTGATCTTCGGGGTGGACCAGGGCGAGGTAGTGCTGGCCCGTGCCTTCGGTGTCGAGGCCCCAGGCGCGGGGGACGTCGCCGCTGCGATGCACGCGGTCGGTGGACGGCACGTATTCGTAGGCGCCCATGTTGGCGGCGTGGAGCGCCAGCCGCATGCGCTTCTCGCCGGCTTCCTGGGCGGCTGCCGAGAGGGCGCTGGCGATGCCGATGGCGGCGGTGTGGGTGGCCACGTCCACGATCTTTTCGGCCGCAGCGACGTCGATGCCGGCTTCGGTGTTGAGGACGGCGAAGGTGCCCAGCAGGCGCCCGCCGGCGTCGAGGATCGGGGTGGACCAGATGGCCTGCAGCCCGGCGTCGAGGGCGGCCGCGTGGAGCGCCGACCAGCGCGCATCGGTGCGGATGTCGTCGAGGAGCACGGCGTCGTGGAGGAAGCTGGCGCTGGTGCCGGCGTTCCGGTTGAGGCCGATGGGCAGGCCATCCACGGCACGGTTGAAGGTGTCGGGCAGGCTGGGGGCGGCGCCGTGGCGCAGGGTGCCGGTGCTGGCGTCGAAGAGCAGGACAGTGCAGCGCAGGCCGCCGGCCTGGGCTTCGACGCCGCGCACCAGTTCGTCGAGCACGCGGGGCAGCGGGGCGCTGCTGGCGATCATCTCGAGGACATGGTTCTGGGCCGCCTGCAGGCCCGTGGCCCGCCGGCTTTCGGCCACGTCGTGGGCCACGCAGAGGTAGCCGGACGCGCCGTTGCGGCCGCTGGCGAGGGGGGTGACGACCTGGGAAACCTGGATCGGGCTGCCGTTCTTGCGGCGGTAGGATCGTTCGGTGCGTCCGCCGCGGGCCTGGCGGGCCAGGGGGGCTTCCGTCGGCGAGGTGTCGGGGTCGGCGGGGGGCGGGTCGGACTGGAGCTCGTCGAGGCGGCACTTGCCGACGACTTCATGGGCCGGGTAGCCGAGGAGGTTCTCTGCGCCCTGGTTGAACAGGGTGATCAGGCCCCGGTGGTCGGTGGCGATGATCGCCACCTCCGAGGCGGCGTCGAGCACGCCACCCAGCAGCCGGTTGGTGCTCGCCAGCCGGCGGTAGAACAGGCTGACCGACAGCAGGGCGAGGGCGACCAGCACTGCCGCAGCAAGGGCGCGCCATTGCCAGGCTTCCAGCACGCTGGCCCGGGAGATGCCGACGACCACGTAGAGTGGAAAGTGCTCCAGGCGCTGGAAGCTCAAGATGCGCTGCACGCCGTCGTACTGGCCGGTGCTCTGCACCGAGCCCGAGACGGCGCCGGCTGCGATCTGCCGGTGGGCCGGGTGGTCGGGGTCGATCTTGTTGATGATGCCGGGGCTGTAGGGGTGGCGGGTGACGATCTTGCTGGAATCCACGCGCCGGATGGCGGCTGCGCCTTCGGGGCCGAGCTGGGCGTCGGCCAGCAGGCGCTCGAAGTAGGCGAGATCGAGGGGCGTGCTGACCACGCCGAGGAAGCGCCCCTGGGCGTCGCGGATGCCCCGCAGCAGCACGATGGCGTTGCGGTTGGTGGTGCGCGAGACGACCACGTCCGAGATGACCAGCCCGCTCGCCGGGTTGTCGCGGGCAGCCTGGAAATGGGCGCGGTCGGCCACGTTGACCGGCCGGCCGGCGGCGGCGCTGTCGGTGGTGAGGATCTGCTCGCCCGCCGCGTTGAAGACGCGCACGCTGTTGAGCTGGGGGATGCGCGAGAGGTAGAGGCGCAGGCGGCGGGATTCTTCGCGCCAGGCAGCGTCGAGGGCGGCG
Source organism: Zoogloea oryzae (assembly GCF_030161255.1). Lineage (NCBI taxonomy): Bacteria > Pseudomonadati > Pseudomonadota > Betaproteobacteria > Rhodocyclales > Zoogloeaceae > Zoogloea > Zoogloea oryzae. The sequence continues at coordinate 19,477 of NZ_BSPX01000055.1, read as the reverse complement.
CGGTCGGCCATGTGGGGCGCGACGACGGTGGCCGTCTCGGCCAGTAGCATGTCGGCCGTGTTGAGGGTGGTGTCGAGGGCGAAGGCGTTGACCCGGGCGATGCCGCTGGCGGTGGCTTCGGCCTTGGTGAACGCGTCGTGGTAGCTGGACCAGGAGAGGTAGGCGAGGACAAGGGCGGTGGTCAGCAGGGCGGCGAGCTGGCCCCAGTACGCCAGCCGCAGGGCGCGCTTCTCGATCTGACGGAAATCTCCCACCGCACCCTCTCCTCCAGCCGGGCGTGCCGGTGGATCGCCGAACCTGCTCAAAATTGCGTCCGAGGGGATCGAACCCCGTCGGACGCCCTGGGGCGATTATCGGCTGCCGTGGCGAAAGCTTGACGCTCCGCCGGGCTGTGTCACAGCACCTCGGCGGCGTGGTCGGCCAGCCGGGAGCGCTCGCCCCGCTGCAGGGTGATGTGGCCCGAGTGCGGCCAGCCCTTGAAGCGATCCACCACGTAGGTGAGGCCGGACGAGCCCTCGGTGAGGTAGGGCGTGTCGATCTGCGCGATGTTGCCCAGGCACACCACCTTGGTGCCGGGGCCGGCGCGGGTGATGAGCGTCTTCATCTGCTTGGGGGTGAGGTTCTGGGCTTCGTCGATGATGAGGAACTTGTTGATGAAGGTGCGCCCGCGCATGAAGTTGAGGGACTTGATCTTGATGCGGCTGCGGATCAGGTCCCGCGTGGCGGCGCGGCCCCATTCGCCGCCCTCGCCGGTGGTGCCGTTGAGCACGTCGAGGTTGTCTTCGAGCGCGCCCATCCACGGGGCCATCTTTTCTTCCTCGGTGCCCGGCAGGAAGCCGATGTCCTCGCCCACCGGCACGGTGACGCGGGTCATGATGATCTCGGAGTAGCGCTTGGTCTCGAGCACCTGGGTGAGGCTGGCAGCCAGCGTGAGCAGCGTCTTGCCGGTGCCGGCCTGGCCGAGGAGGGTGACGAAGTCGATCTCCGGGTTCATCAGCAGGTTGAGGGCGAAGTTCTGCTCTCGGTTGCGCGCCGTGATGCCCCACACGTTGTTCTTCTGGTGGGAATAATCCACCAGCGTCTCGAGGGTGACGGCCCGCCCGGCTTTCTCCTTGACCCACGCCTGCAGGGGCTGCTCGCCCTCCTGGTAGACGAACTCGTTGATGAGCAGGTCGGCGGTGTCGGGGCCCTTGAGCTTGTAGTAGGTGTGGCTGTCCTGCTTCCAGGATTCGATGTCCTTGCCGTTGGTTTCCCAGAAGGCGGCATCGATCTCCTTGGTGCCGGTGTACAGCAGGTCGGTGTCTTCGAGGACCTTGTCGTTGAAGTAATCCTGCGCGGCCAGGCCCAGGGCGCGGGCCTTGATGCGCATGTTGATGTCCTTCGACACCAGGATCACCGGGCGCTTCCGGTCGAACTTCTCGTAGAGGTACATCACCACCGCGAGGATCTGGTTGTCGCCTTTGGCGGTGGGCAACGCGGCGGGCAGCTTGATGTCGATGGCCTCGGTCTGGAGGAACAGCCGGCCGCTGGCCAGCTCGGACGACGGCCCGACGAGGCTGATCCCGGACTCGATGCCGTCCGGGCAGGTGCCGACGATCTCGTCGAGGGATCGGCTGGCCTGGCGGGCGTTGCGGGCGACTTCCGACATGCCCTTCTTGTTGGAGTCGAGCTCCTCCAGCGTCATCATCGGCACGAAGATGTCGTGCTCTTCGAAGCGGTAGAGGCTGGTGGGGTCGTGCATCAGCACGTTGGTGTCGAGGACGAACAGCTTGGTGGCGGGGGCTTTGGACTTCGCGGGGCGTCGGGTGGCCATGGTGGTCTCGTCTTCCGGGGCTGTCTGTCGGGGGCGGGGGAGCTTACAGGGTCTTGATGTAGTCCAGCACTTCCTGGGCGTGGCCGGGCACCTTCACGCCGCGCCATTCGCGCCGCAGCACGCCATCGGCGTCGATCACGAAGGTGCTGCGCTCGATGCCGCGCACCTGCTTGCCGTACATGTTCTTCATCTTCATCACGCCAAAGAGCGTGCAGGCGGTCTCGTCCGGGTCGGAGACCAGGGCGAAGGGCAGCGCCTGCTTGGCGCGGAAGTTGTCGTGGGATTTGATGCTGTCGCGGGAGATGCCCAGCACGACCGTATTGGCGGCGACGAATTCGTCGTGCAGGTCGCGAAAGTTCTGGCTTTCGGTGGTGCAGCCGGGGGTGCTGTCCTTCGGGTAGAAGTAGAGCACCACTTTGCTGCCCTTGAGGGACGACAGGCTGAAGTCGGGGTTGCCGGTGGCGGGAAGGCTGAAGTCGGGCGCTGCCTGGTCGAGCATGATGTCTCCGGATTCGGTTGGGTGCGCCGCCAGCCTAATCCGAAAAGCGCCGGGCTGACAATCGGCCCGGCGTGAAGATTGCCCGTCAGGCCGGGTCGAAGAGCAGCGCCGCGGCCACGTTGCGGTGCTCGGCCACCAGGATGTTGTAGGTCCGGCAGGCGGAGCCCAGGTCCATCACCTCCAGCCCGATGCGGGCGTCGATGAGGGCCTTCATCAGCTTGGGGGCCGGGAAGCGCTGGCGCATGCCGGTGCCGAGGATCACGATCTCGCAGCCCAGCCCGGCCAGGTGGGCAAAGGCGGCTTCGTCGAGGGTTTCGAAGCTGCCGGGGTGCCAGCCGGTGTCGAGGCGTTCGGGCATGACGATGAGGTTCGATTCGTGGCGCTCGGGCCCGATCATCACGTGGCGCGCGTCGTAACGGGCGATGGTGTAGTACTGGTCGCTCTTGTCGAGGTGGAGTTTCATGGTTTTTATGGGTCCAGGGACGGGGGCTGATTTGCCCGGTCAGGGTGGCTTGGGTAACATTATAGCTTTGCGTCGTTCCGCACTCATGTGCCGACCACGCGTGGAACAATGAGTCGCCAAGCCAAATTGCGTGTCGCCACCGAGCCCGCGCCCACTCTCCAGGAAACGGAAACCGCCGTGCAACCAATCCGCAAGTCCGACAAACTCGCCAACGTCTGCTACGACATCCGCGGCCCCGTGCTGCAGAAGGCGAAGAAGATGGAGGACGAGGGTCACAAGATCATCAAGCTGAACATCGGCAATCTGGCCGCCTTCGGCTTCGATTCGCCGGAAGAAATCCAGCTCGACATGATCCGCAACCTGCCCAACGCGGCCGGCTACTCGGATTCGAAGGGGATCTTCGCGGCCCGCAAGGCGATCATGCATTACACCCAGCAGAAGCACATCAAGGGTGTGACGCTGGAAGACATCTACGTGGGCAACGGCGTGTCCGAACTCATCGTGATGGCCATGAACGCGCTGCTCAACACCGGCGACGAAGTGCTGGTGCCGGCGCCGGATTACCCGCTGTGGACCGCCGCGGTGAGCCTCTCCGGTGGCACGCCGCGCCATTACATCTGCGACGAGGCCAACGACTGGCAGCCTGATCTGGACGACATCCGGGCCAAGATCACCCCGCGCACCCGCGCCATCGTCATCATCAACCCGAACAACCCGACCGGTGCCGTCTACCCCGACGAAACGCTCAAGGCCATCGTGTCGATCGCCCGCGAGCACGGCCTGATCATCTACGCCGACGAGGTCTACGACAAGGTGCTGTACGAGGGCATCACGCACACCTCCATCGGCTCGCTGTCCGAAGATGTCCTCACCGTCACCTTCAACGGCCTGTCCAAGAACTACCGTTCCTGCGGCTACCGCGCCGGCTGGATGGTGGTCTCCGGCGACAAGCGCCCGGCGGCCGACTACATCGAAGGCCTCAACATGCTGGCCTCGATGCGCCTGTGCGCCAACGTGCCCGGCCAGTACGCGATCCAGACGGCCCTCGGCGGCTACCAGAGCATCGACGACCTCGTCGCGCCCGGCGGCCGCATGCGTCGCCAGCGCGATCTCGCCCACGAGCTGATCACCGCGATCCCCGGCGTCACCTGCGTCAAGCCCAAGGCCACGCTGTACATGTTCCCGAAGCTCGACCCCAAGATGTACCCCATCGAGGACGACCAGCAGTTCATCGCCGAGCTGCTCGAGGCCGAGCGCGTGCTGCTGGTGCAGGGCACCGGCTTCAACTGGCCGAGCCCCGACCACTTCCGGCTGGTCTTCCTTCCCCACGAGGACGACCTGCGTGACGCCATCGGCCGTATCGCCCGCTTCCTGGCGAGCTACCGCAAGCGGCACGGCACCTGACATCCCGGCCGGCTGCAGTCTGCGCCGGCCGTTTTTTCATCCTTCACCCTAACTCTTCACTCCACCAGAACCATGAAACCCATCAATGTTGGCCTCCTGGGCATCGGCACCGTCGGCGGTGGCACCTTCACCGTCCTCAAGCGCAACGAAGAAGAAATCACCCGCCGCGCCGGCCGGCCGATCCGCATCACCACCGTGGCCGACAAGAACCTGGAGCTGGCGAAGAAGGTTGCCGGTGACGGTGTCAAGCTGACCGACGACGCCTTCTCGGTCGTCACCGATCCCGAGATCGACATCGTCGTCGAGCTCATCGGCGGCTACGGTATCGCCAAGGAACTCGTGCTCAAGGCCATCGAGAACGGCAAGCACGTGGTCACCGCCAACAAGGCGCTGCTGGCCGTGCATGGCAACGAGATTTTCGCCGCCGCCCAGAAGAAGGGCGTGATGGTGGCCTTCGAGGCCGCTGTGGCCGGCGGCATCCCCATCATCAAGGCGCTGCGTGAAGGCCTCTCCGCCAACCGCATCCAGTGGCTGGCCGGCATCATCAACGGCACCACCAACTTCATCCTGTCCGAAATGCGCGACAAGGGCCTGTCCTTCGCCGAAGTCCTCGCCGAAGCCCAGCGCCTGGGTTACGCCGAAGCCGACCCGACCTTCGACATCGAAGGCGTCGATGCTGCCCACAAGGCCACCCTGATGGCGTCGATCGCCTTCGGCGTGCCGGTGCAGTTCGACAAGGCCTACGTGGAAGGCATCAGCAAGCTCGACGGAGTGGACATCAAGTACGCCGAGCAACTGGGCTACCGCATCAAGCTGTTGGGCATCGCCCGCCGTCGTGATTCCGGCATCGAGCTGCGCGTGCACCCCACGCTGATCCCCGAAAAGCGCCTGATCGCCAACGTGGAAGGCGCGATGAACGCCGTGCTGGTGCAGGGCGACGCCGTCGGCGCCACGCTGTACTACGGCAAGGGTGCCGGCGCCGAGCCGACCGCCTCCGCCGTGATCGCCGATCTGGTGGACGTCACCCGCCTGCACACCGCCGACCCCGAGCACCGCGTGCCGCATCTGGCCTTCCAGCCGGACCAGATCACCGAGCTGCCGGTGCTGCCGATCGACGAAGTCGAGACCAGCTACTACCTGCGCCTGCGCGTGCTCGACAAGCCGGGCGTGCTGGCCGACATCACCCGCATCCTGGCCGACCAGTCGATCTCCATCGACGCCATGCTGCAGCGTGAGCCGGAAGAGGGCGAATCCCAGACCGACATCATCATCCTGACCCACCTGACCATCGAGAAGAACATGGTCGCGGCGATCGCCAAGATCGAGGGCCTGGATTCGGTGACCGGCAAGGTGACCCGCCTGCGCCTCGAGAACCTGTAATCTGTCCGGATTCCCGGTTCCAGCAAGAAGACGCCTTCGGGCGTAATGCCGTTCATGTAGCGCTGAACGGCATTACGCCCGAAGTCGCGTTTACAGTTTCGGTCTGTCAGGCCACTCGCCTTCCCGGGCGCTGGCCGATCACGCCTTCCACCGGCGAGCTCGGGCTGCCCTGGTATTCGCGGCGGGGCATGCGGCCGGCAAGAAAGGCGTGGCGGCCGGCGCTCACGCCCTGGCGCATCGCCAGCGCCATGCGCACCGGGTCGCCGGCGGCGGCGATGGCGGTGTTCATCAGCACGCCGTCGCAGCCCAGTTCCATCGCGATGGTGGCGTCCGACGCGGTGCCAACGCCCGCATCCACGATCACCGGCACGCGGGCTTCGTCGATGATGATGCGCAGGTTCCACGGGTTGAGGATGCCCATGCCGGAGCCGATGAGGCTCGCCAGGGGCATGATCGCCACGCAGCCGATGGCTTCGAGCATCCGTGCCTGCACCGGATCATCCGAGCAATACACCATCACCCGGAAGCCGTCGCGCACCAGGGTTTCGGCGGCCCGCAGGGTTTCGGGCATGTTGGGGAAGAGCGTCTCGGGGCTGCCGAGCACTTCCAGCTTGACGAGATCGTGGCCGTCGAGCAGCTCGCGGGCGAGGCGCAGGGTACGCACGGCGTCCTCGGCGGTGTAGCAGCCGGCGCTGTTGGGGAGCAGGGTGTGGCGCTTGGGGTCGAGCGCGTCGAGCAGGCTCGGCGCGGATGGGTCCTGGCCGATGTTCACCCGGCGGATCGCCACGGTGACGATCTCGGCGCCGCTGGCGTCGATGGCGTCGCGGGTCTGGGCGAAATCCCGGTACTTGCCGGTGCCCACCAGCAGACGCGAGCCGAACACCTGGCCGCCCAGCACGAAGGGCGTATCCAGCGGCCCGGCGGTGGTGCTGAAGTTTGGTTCCATGTTGCCCATGACTAGCCTCCTCCCACGGCCACGACGATTTCGACCCGGTCCTGGCCTGAGAGCCCGGTCTCGGCGTAGCGCCCTTTGGGGACGATCTGCCCGTTCACTTCCACGGCGATCCGCTTGCCGGTGTAGCCGAGCGAATCCACCAGATCGGTCACTTTCCAGCCGGATGGCACGTCGGCCGCTCGCCCATTTACGCAGATGACCGTGTTCATCGCGCCTCCTGCGTTACGGGCGCGAGCTCGTCGGCGCGATAGGACGAGCGCACCAGCGGGCCGGCGGCGACTTCGACAAAGCCCATCCCAAGGGCGACTCGGCGCCATTCGTCAAAGGCCTCGGGCGTCACGTAGCGATCCACCGGCAGGTGGGCCGACGAGGGCCGCAGGTACTGGCCGAGGGTGAGGATGTCGCAGCCGTGGGCGCGCAGGTCGCGCAGGGTGGCGAGCACTTCCTCGTCGGTTTCGCCAAGGCCCAGCATCAGGCCGGACTTGGTGGGTACGTTGGGCAGCTGGCGCTTCACCCGGGCGATGAGATTCAGCGAGCCCTGGTAGTCGGCGCCGGGGCGCACGGCGCGGTACAGGCGCTCGACGGTCTCGATGTTGTGGTTGAAGACGTCCGGCGGCGTGGCGGCCAGGTGGTCGAGGGCGAGGGCCTCGCGGCCGCGGAAGTCTGGCGTCAGCACCTCGACGCGGATGCCCGGCATGGCGCTGCGCACCGCGTCGATGCAGGCCGCGAAGTGGGCGCCGCCGCCGTCGCGCAGGTCGTCGCGGTCCACCGAGGTGATGACCACGTAGCGCAGGCGCATCTCGCGCACGGCGTCGGCGAGGCGGCGGGGCTCGTCGGCGTCGAGCGCGGCGGGGCGGCCGTGGCCCACGTCGCAGAACGGGCAGCGGCGGGTGCAGATGTCACCCATGATCATGAAGGTGGCCGTACCGCGGGTGAAGCACTCGCCGATGTTGGGGCAGTCAGCCTCTTCGCACACCGTGTGCAGGGTGTGGCTGCGCAGGCGTTCGCGCAGGGCGCTGACCACCGCGGTGCCCGGGTCGCGGGCGCGCAGCCAGGGCGGCTTGGGCGGGGATGCACGGGCGCTGTCCACCTTCACCGGGATGCGGGCGAGCTTGTCGGCGCCGCGCAGGCCGGCAGGCGTGTCGATGACGTGGGGCATGGGGAATCTCCGCTGGGCGCGGGGCCGTGAAGCCCCGCGCGGGTTGGGGCGATCAGCCGACGAAGCGGGCGATGGCCCGGTTCACCTCGTTGGCGGCCTCCATCTGCACCATGTGGCCGCGGTTGGGCAGCACTTCCACCGGGTAGCGGCCGGACAGCGCGTGGGCGTGGGCGACCGGGATGATGCGGTCTTCCTCGCCCCACACCAGCAGCACCGGCTTGGCGATCTCGGGCAGCGCGTCGGCCAGCACCACGGCCTGCTGGCCGCCGGCGAAGAGCTTGCCGGATAGCGTGGTGAGCGCTGTGCCCACGCCTTCGAGGCGCTTGTACTTGAGCAGGTCGTCCACCAGCTGGCGGGTGACGAGGCCACTGTCGGCGAAGAGATCGGCCAGCACCGGCTTGAGCGCGTTGCGGCTGCCGGCGGCGACGAAGCCGTCGATGTAGCCGCTGTTGATCTCGCTGCCGAGGCCTGCCGAGCACACCAGCGACAGGGAGCGCACCCGCGCCGGATGGCGCCGGGCGACCATCAGCGACACCGCGCCGCCCATGGAGTGGCCGACCAGATGGGCGGCGTCGACGCCGACCGCATCCAGGAAGGCGGCCACGGTGTCGGCGAGGCTCTCCAGCGTGCCTTCGCCCACGTCCTTGGTGGATTCGCCGTGGCCGGGCAGGTCGAGGGCGTACACCTCCCGGTCGGCGGCCAGCGCCTCGTGGTTGAACAGCCAGTTGTTGAGGTCGCCGCCGAAGCCGTGGATCAGCAGCATCGGCTCGCCGCCTTCGCCGCGCTTGAGGTAGCGCAGGCGGTGGCCATTCACGTCGATCTTCTGGGGCGTGGGGCCCTGGTCCTCGGCGTCGCCGTCGGCGGGCTTGAAGTTGGACTGGTAGTCGGTCACGTAGGCGTCGATGTCGGCGTCGGAGACGTCGGCATCGGCGATCACGCCCAGCAGGCCGCCCACCGGCAGCACGTCTTCCTCGTTGGCCAGGGTGCGGCGCAGTACGCCGCTTTCGGCCGCCTCGACGGCGCCGGCGATCTTCTCGCTTTCCACCTCGACGATCTCCTGGCCCTTCTCGATGGCATCACCCACCTGCTTGAGCCAGCCGTTGACCTTCCCCTCCTGCATGGAAAGGCCCCACTTGGGCATGGTGACGGGATGAATGGCGGACATCAGCGGTACTCCTTGAGGGACTTGGCGGCGGCGACGATCTTGGCGGCGCTGGGGATGTAGAGCTCTTCGAGCGAATCGCTGAAGGGGACGGGGGAGTGCGGGCCGGTGATCTGGCGGATCGGTGCCTTGAGGCTGGCGAAGGCGTTTTCGGCAACCACGCCGGCGATGTCGGAGGCCATCGAGCAGCGGGGGTGGGATTCATCCACCACGATCAGGCGGCCGGTCTTTTCGACGCTTTCGAGGATGGTGTCGGTGTCGAGGGGCGAGGTGGTGCGCGGGTCGATGATCTCGCACTGCACGCCGGCCTTCTGCAGCTCGGCGGCGGCTTCCTGGGCCTTCTGCACCATGCGGCCGATGGCGACGATGGTCACGTCGTTGCCTTCGCGCACCACGGCGGCTTCGCCGAAGGGCACGGTGTAGAGCTCTTCCGGCACCTCGCCTTCCATCGTGTAGAGCGCCTTGTGCTCCAGGAAGATCACCGGGTCGTTGTCGCGGATCGACTGGATCAGCAGGCCCTTGGCGTCGTAGGGATTGGACGGCACCACTACCTTCAGGCCCGGGATGTGGGTGAAGATGTTGTAGAGGCACTGGGAGTGCTGGGCCGCGGCGCGGAAGCCGGCGCCGTACATGGCGCGGATGACCACCGGCGTCTCGGCCTTGCCGCCGAACATGTAGCGGAACTTGGCGGCCTGGTTGAAGATCTGGTCGAAGCACACGCCGAGGAAATCCACGAACATCAGCTCGGCTACCGGGCGCATGCCGCAGCAGGCCGCGCCCACCGCCGCGCCCACGTAGCCGGATTCCGAGATCGGGGTGTCGATCACGCGGCCCGGGTGCTTGTGGTAGAGGCCGCGGGTGACGCCCAGCACGCCTCCCCAGGCGTCCTGCTCGCCGGGCGAGCCTTCGCCGCCCGCCACGTCCTCGCCCATGACGATCACGTTCTGGTCACGGGACATTTCCTGGTCGAGGGCCTCGTTGATGGCCTGCTGGTAGGTGATTTTTCTTGCCATGATGGGTTTGTCTCCTTTGAATTCCGTTGGGTGGCGGCTCAGTAGCTCACGTATACGTCGGTGAGCAGGTCGGCTTCGCTCGGCTTGGGATCGGACTTGGCCTTGACGACCGAGCCGTCGATGAGGGCCTTCACTTCGGCGTCGATGGCATCGAGCTCGGCCTGGGTGAGGGCGCCGCTCTGGGTGACGCGGCGGGCGAACTGCATCAGGCAGTCCTTGGTTTCGCGCAGGGCCTGCACTTCGCCCGGGGCGCGGTAGGTCTGCTGGTCGCCCTCGAAGTGGCCGTAGTAGCGGGACAGCTTCACCTCCACCAGGGACGGGCCGCCGCCATTCCGGGCGCGCTCGATGGCTTCGCCGGCGGCTTCGTACACCGCGAAGAAGTCGAAGCCATCCACGGTCACGCCGGGCATGCCGAAGGCCGAGGCGCGGTCGGCGATGTTTTCGCAGGCCACCGAGAACTTGGACGAGGTGGCTTCGGCGTAGCCGTTGTTCTCGGCCAGGAAGATCACCGGCAGGTTCCACACCGAGGCGAGGTTCATGGCCTCGAAGATCGTGCCCTGGTTGGAGGCGCCGTCGCCGAAGAAGCACACGCTCACGTAGGGCTGGCCGCGCAGCTTGGCGGCGAGCGCGGTGCCGCAAACCAGCGGGCCGCCGCCGCCGACGATGCCGTTGGCGCCGAGCATGCCCACCGACAGGTCGGCGATGTGCATCGAGCCGCCCTTGCCCTTGCAGGTGCCGGTGGTGCGGCCCCAGATCTCGGCCATCATCCCCACCGGGTCGACGCCCTTGGCGATGCAGTGGCCGTGGCCCCGGTGGGTACTGGCGATGTGGTCTTCGGCGGTGAGGTTCATGCACACGCCGGTGGCCGACGCCTCCTCGCCAGCGTACAGATGCACGAAGCCCGGGATCTCGCCGGTGGCGAAATCGGTGTGCAGGCGCTCTTCGAACTCACGGATGGTGCGCATGGTGCGATAGGCCTTGAGCAGGTCGTCGCGGTCGAGTTTCTTGGTCACGGTTGTCTCCAGTCGTTGGATTTTTGAGGGCACCCGGCGGCGGTCGTGGGCTGTCCGCCGCCTGGATTCAGGCCGGGGCGATCAGGGGATCGGCACCCGTTTGCCTTGTCGCGGCGGGCGGGCCGTCGCGCAGGGCGGGTTCGAGGGAGGCGGACACCACGAGGGCGTCCGCCGCATGGGCGGCGGCCAGCGTGGCCGCCACATCAAGGGTGATCGGGCCATCGAGGAACATCCGCACGCTCGCCGGGCCGCGGCCGTCGAGCACGATCTCGGGTTCGCCGTCGAAGGCCAGGATGGCGGGTTGGGTGCCGAGCTCGAAGGCGATGCCGGGCTGCATCAGGCCGCTGGCCGCCACTTCCACCACCTGCACCAGCCCGGGCGAAATCGCCGCGAGGCGGGCCGTGCCGGCGCCCTGGCGCACCCAGCGTCCGAAAGGCGCGGTGCGGGCGATCGGGCCGCAGGCGGCGGCGATGGCGGAAAGTCCGATCGCGTCGGGCTCGGCGAATGCCGCAAACACAGCCTCGACGGCATCGGCGGCATATACCGCCCGGGCGCCGATGTGCTCGGCCGGCATCACGCCCACATCCACCAGGGCCATGGATTCGCCGCTCGGATGCGTGACGCGCAGGCATTTGTTGTGGATGCAGGCGGGCTTCACGCGCCCGGTGACGGCCAGCCCCGCTGCGAGCCCCACGACGGTCGCCTCGCCCAGGGCCGGAAAGGCGTTGTTGGTGCCGGTGGAGAGCGTCGCCAGCGGAATGTCGCCCGACGCCAGGGCCACGGCCCGGTGGGTGCCGTCGCCGCCAAGCACGACGATCAGCGCAACGCCGGCTGCGTGCATCGCCTGCACGGCCCGGACGGTGTCGCGGGCGTCTTCCAGCACCGGCATGTCGATGAAATCCACCTGGGGCCAGGGCGTGTTGCCCCGACGGCGATTGAGCTCGACGGCCTTGCGGAGACGGACGGCGATGCCGGCCCGGTCGGGCATCATCAGTACGCGGGTCACCCCGGTCGCGCCGAGGGCACCAAGCAACCGTTCGACACAATTGACCTTGTCGGCGGCGGAATAAACCGAGGCGCCGCTGGTCAATCGCCGGATATCGTGCCCGGACGCAGGATTGGCCACGATGCCAATCACGGGAGGGGCTTCCGATATTTGTCTCACGATGGCTCCGCTATTTGGATTCAGGTCCAATCCATTTAGCAGTTCGCGTGCCAGCAATTGCCCGTATTTTTTATATTGCGGTGCGTTAAATGAAATGGCCAGGGCAATCAGTGTGATTGGCGTCTTGCGGTTGGCTATTGCGGCGGTGCAATAAAATGACGTGAGCCATAAGTTGATACAGGCGACCGAAAATAATCAGGAAAATGAGACACCTGTCTCATTTTCTCGGTGGTGTCGCGGCATTGATTTAATTGACGTAACGGAATACGCTTCGCGCTACCAAAGGAAGCAATACATAAAAATCCCTACCTATTAATAAACAAAGGGGAAAAACAATGATTCGGGGTCATGGAGAGATCGCCCGCCATGTGGCGCGGGTGGTCAATGTGGTGGAGCGGGGCGGCATTGCGAGCCCGCGGCCGGTGCAAGACCGGCTGGCGCGTTCGTGGGAGCGCTCCCTCAGCAACTATCGTGTCGACCCGGGGCAGGCCAGCCTGCCGCAGGTGGTCACGGCCCGTGAGCTGCGCGAACACCGGGAGCGGCTCGATACCTTCATGCGCATCGCGCGGGAAGGCGTCGACCGCCTTTACGATTCGCTGCGGCCGGCCAAATACTGCGTGCTGCTCACCGACGCAGCCGGCGTCACCGTCGATCTGCGTACGGTGCCCGAGCTGGAGCGCGAATTCCGCGCCGAAGGCTTTCGCGACGGCACCCGCTGGTCCGAGATGGAAGAGGGCACCTGCGGCGTCGGCACCAGCCTTGTCGATCGCCAGCCGATCCTCGTGCATCGGGACGAGCACTTCCGCTCCCACAACATCGCCTTCACCTGCAGCTCGGCACCGATCTTCGGCATCGACGACGAACCACTGGCGGTGCTCGATGCCTCGGCCCTCAATTCGCCCGAGCACCGCGAGAGCCAGGTGCTGGTCTTTCAGATGGTGGTGGAAAAGGCGCGCCTGATCGAGGACGCCTTCGCCTTCCACAGCCTGCGCAGCTACTGGATCCTCCAGCTGGGCCGCAGCCCCGAGCTGATGCACGTGCATACCGATTACCTGGTCGCCTTTGACGACGGCGGCCGCATCGTGGGCGGCAACCGGCGCGCCCGGCAGGAGCTGCTGCAGCGCCGCGGGCCGGCGCCGGAACATATCGGCGATCTCTTCGAGTGTTCGGCGGCGGATCTGCTCTCTGCGTCCCACGCCCGCCCGGGGCAGGCGATTCCGCTGCGCATCCAGGGCAGTGGCGCGCGCATTTTCGGGCTGCTCCGCGCCCCCGACGCCCGGCCCCGCTCTGCGCCGGCGCATCCGGTGGCATCCGGCGGCGAGGCCGTCAGCGTCGCCGAGGCCCGGGGCTTTGGCCATCTCGCCACCGACGACCCGCGGGTGCGCAACAACGTGCAGCGCGCCCTCAAGGTGGTCAACCGCGACATCCCGGTGATGCTGCTGGGCGAGACGGGCACCGGCAAGGAGGCCTTCGCCAAGGCCATCCACGACGCCAGCGACCGTCACAAGCAGCCCTTCGTGGCCCTCAACTGCGCGGCGATCCCGGAAAGCCTGATCGAGAGCGAGCTCTTCGGCTACCGGGACGGCGCCTTCACCGGTGCCCGCAGCAAGGGCGCGCGAGGCAAGATCATCCAGTCGGACGGCGGCACGCTGTTCCTCGACGAGATCGGCGACATGCCGCTGGTGCTGCAGAGCCGCCTGCTGCGGGTGCTGGCCGAGGGCGAGGTGCTGCCGCTTGGCGCCGAGCAGCCGATCCCGGTGCGCCTGCACATCGTCTGCGCGACCCACCAGGATCTGCCGCGGCTGGTGGCCGAAGGGCGCTTCCGGGAGGATCTGTACTACCGGCTCAACGGCGCCGTGTTCCTGCTGCCGCCGCTTCGGGAGCGGGAGGACATCGGCACGGTGATCGACCGGGTGCTGCACGAGGAAGCCCAGGCCATGAGCCGCGAGCTGCGGCTGGCGGACGAAACCCGCGACGCCCTGATGCGCCACCCGTGGCCGGGCAACATCCGCCAGCTGCGCCACGCGATGCGTTACGCCTGTGCGATCAGCGACGGGCCGCTGCTGATGCCCCAGTCGTTCCCGCCGGATCTCTTCACCACCGCGCCGTCGACGCTGATGCGGGCGGCGGCCCAGCCGGCGCTGCCGCCGCTGGTTGTGCAGACGGAAGCCCCGGCGCCCGCCCTCAAGCCCAAGGATCTGGCGCTGCGCGAACGCATGCTCGAAACCCTGCGCCGTAACCAGTGGCAGGTGACGGTGTCGGCCAGGGAGCTGGGGCTGTCCCGGGCCACCTTCTACCGCAAGCTGGCCAAGCTGCAGATCGTGGCGCCCAATCGTCAGGCCTGGTGACGCCTTCCTGCGCTAACTAAAAAGGGGCCTCGCGGCCCCTTTTCCTTGTGGCTGACGCTGCGGGCGTTACGGCTGCTGGCGCCCCAGGTGCTTGAGGTAAGCCACCAGCTCCCAGATCTGGTCCGGCGAGAAGGCGGCGCCCCAGGGCGGCATCACCTCGGCGCCCTGGCGGCCCTTGCTGATGGTCTCGAAGGCCAACTCGGGCGGCAAGTCGTCGCCGCGGCCCTTGAAGTCCGGCGCCCGTCCGCCGGTGCCCTCGTGGCCGTGGCAGTAGCCGGCGCAGGTCTTGGCAAAGCGACGGCGACCGGCCTCCACGCGGGTCGGGTCGTCCAGATCGAAGGGCGCCAGCGTCAGGTGGGTGGCGGCCTTCGGCTGGGTCGCGGCGATCAGCTTGACGTAGGCGGTCAGCTGCTCGATGGCCTCCTCGTCGAGCACCGTGCCCCAGGGCGGCATGGCCTTGTCGCCATGCTTGCCGCGCACGATGCGTTCGTGGATCAGCGTGGGGTCGAGATCGGTACGTCCGGCGAGGCGCGGCCCATAGCTGGCGGCGCTGCTGCCGGGGGCGACGCCGGTGCCGGCTGCGCCGTGGCAGCTCACGCACAGGGCGTCGAAACGATTCTTGCCGGCGGCCACGCGGGCCTTGGCGTCGTCGGCGGGCGGCGCGACTGCGACGGCGGCGGTGGCGATCGACAGGAGGGCAAGCCCGCGCAGCAGCGTCGGGCGGAAACGGATCGAAGTTTTCATTGTTGTGCTCATCCAAAAAAATGGGGTGCGGCGAGGGGAGGTCTCGACGCCGCACCCCGGAACAGCACGGCAGCCGCGTCCGGCGTGACCGTGCTGCGGAGCCGCTTACTCGAGGGTGAAGGCCATCAGGGCCGCGCCGCCGGGCAGATCCTTGATCTGCGGGAAGGCGCCGGCCAGGAAGCCCGGGGCGTGGGAGCCGAGGCCGGTGGGGATCACGATGTACTGCTTGCCCTTGACGGAGTAGCTCACCGGGCCGCCACGCACGCCGGAGCCGGCGTTGAAGCGCCACAACTCCTTGCCGTTGTCGGCGTCGTAGGCAAACAGGTGGCCTTCCATGTCGCCGGTGAACACCAGCCCGCCGCCGGTGGTGAGCACGCTCGCGAGCGGGGGCAGCGGGTAGCGGATGCTCCACTTGATCTTGCCGGTGAGCGGGTCACGGGCATCCAGCCGGCCGTCGGGCTTCTTGCCGGAGGGCGGCGGCACCAGCTTGATCTCGTCGATGCCCAGCGACAGGGCCGAGATGGCGGTGAGGTTGGCCGGGTCGTCCTTGCCGGCGACGACCTCGTTGCACACCTCCATCGCGTGGGTGTACCAGAGCCCGGTGCCCGGGTTGTAGGCGCCGTGGTTCCAGCTGCGGGCGCCCAGCAGGTTGGGGCACAGCAGCTCACGCTTGCCCGGCTGGGGGCGGCGCGGCTCGATGAGGGCGCCGGTCTTCGGGTCGATGCCCTTGGCCCAGTTCATGTTCTCGGCAAACTGCCAGACGTTTTCCAGGCTGCCGTCCTGCTTGTCCATCACGAACACGAAGCCGCTCTTGTTGAGGTGGACGATCACGTCCTTGCCGCCCTTCTTGACCACCAGCGCCTCGTAGGCGGCGTCGAAATCCCAGCTGTCGTGGGGGATTTCCTGGCGGTGCCACTTGAGCTGGCCGGTCTTGGGGTCGATGGCGAGCAGGGTCGAGGTGTACTTGTTGTCGCCCTCGCGGCCCGGGGTGTAGTAATCCGGCGCGGCGTTGGAGGTGCCGATGTAGATGGTGTCTGAGACTTCGTCGTAGGTGCCGGGCATCCACGCCGAGCCGCCGCCCACCTTGCCGCTGTCGCCGGGCCAGCTGGCGGGGTCGTTCTTGATGATGTCGAAGTTCCAGGCCGGTTTGCCGGTGTCGGCATTCACTGCGTAGATCTTGCCGGCGATGGGCTGGTCGCCGCCGGTGGTGCCGCCGAAGAGCACGTCGCCGGCCAGTTGGGGCGGGGACGAGAACAGCGCGCCGTACTGGGTCTTGGGATCGGTGAGCTGGGTGGACCACAGCTCCTTGCCGGTCTTCTGGTCGAGGGCCAGGAAGCGCCCGTCGAGGGTGCCGACGAAGACCTTGCCGCGGCCGACCGTCACGCCGCGGCTGGCCGAGGCGTAGAAGGCCTGCTTGGCGATCGGGTTGAGCTTGGTGGTGTAGTGCCAGATCGTCTTGCCGGTGGCGGCATCCACGGCCCACACGTTGTTGTCGGCCGAGATGTAATACAGCACGCCGTCCAGCACGATGGGTGTGGCCTGCAGGCCGTGGGCGATGTTGCCCGGCTGGTGCACCCAGGCGACCTTCAGCTTCTTCACGTTCTGCTTGTTGATCTGGGTGAGCGGGCTGAAGCGCCAGGCGTTGGAGCTGCGGTGGTACTGCGGCCAGTTGTCGGGGTCGGCGTAGCCGGGGCGCGCATCGGCAGCCGCGCTGGCGCCGGCGGCAAGAAGGGAGACGGCGGCGACGATCGGGGTCAGGGCACGTTTCATGGTGAGAGTCCTCAGGCAAGGGGGCAGACTGGTCGACCGGGGGCGGGGCGGAGAGGGAGGGAGACGCCCACCCCCGGTCTCCAGGTCGCAAGCGGTGTCAGAAGGTGAAGTTGATGCCGGCGTTCAGCAGCGTCGAACGGTGCCCCACGCTGGGAATGCCCGCCGCGACGATGCTGGTCTTGATCGTTGCCGCCGAATCCGCGTCGACGAAGGCGGTCTGGACGTAGAGCGTGGTGTCCTTGCGCAGCGCGAAGTCGTTGGAGATCACGATGTTGCGGGTGTGGTCGCCGGAATTGAGGCGGTCCTTGTTGTCGTAGTAGGCGAGCGTCGCGGTGTTGTCCGGGCGCCATTTCCAGTCGACGCCCACGCCGATTGCGTTCACGTTCGACACGTTGAGGCCGTTCGAGTGGTTGTTGCGGGCGTTGAGGTAATTGGCCTTGAAGGTGAAATCGCCAAAGGGCACCGCGATGCCCAGGCCGCCGTGGCGCACGTTGTCGTTGGCGGTCTGCTCGTCCTTGATGACCTGATACGAGGCCGACAGGATCACCGGGCCGGTATAGGTGCCGCCCAGCGCCCAGGCGCTGTTCTTCTGGGTGCTGCCCGACTGCCCGCCGGCCGACCACAGGACGCCGAAGCTGAAGGGGCCGACGGTATTGCGGTACTGGATCGCGTTGCTGAAGAAGATCCCGACGTCGTTATTGGTATTGCGGTCGGTGCCCGGCGCGCCGGCGGTGGCCTGGTATTGGTTATAGGCCCAGGCATAAAGGTTGGAGAATTGCTCCTTGAAGGCGCGCGGCTCGGTGCCGATATGGGCGAGCAGCGCCGGGCCATATTGGCGGCCCAGCGTCACGCTGCCCCAGTCGCCCTTCAGGCCGAGGTTGGCCTGACGTCGGAAGAACGGGGTGCCGGTGCCTTCCGCGTCGCCCGTGCCGTGAAAGCGGCCGTTGTTGGTGTCGTAGTGGATCTCCAGATTGAAGAAGCCTTCGAGGCCGCGCCCCAGGTCGCGGTCGCCCTTGAAGCCCAGGATCGACTGGCGCAGGCCGCTGGTTTCCATGGACGTCTTGCTCTTGCCGTCCGGGTCGGTGCGGCTCTGGTAAAGCAGGCCGGCGTCGATGATCCCGTAGATCTCGACATTGGTTTCGGCAAACGCCGGAAATGCAAGAACGGGCAGAACGACGGCGGCAGCAAGTCGGCCGTCGATTCGACCACGGCGGGTGGAAGAAATCGGTTTCATGGTTGTCTCCTCTTTTAATTGGTGGCTCCGGAATACCTCGCCGAAGCAACGGATGCCTTTTTCCCTGGGCGGGCCGGGCACGGGAGACTCATTGCAATTTCTTTGCCAGCAAATGAAATTCGCGCCGGATGGTGAATTGAGGTCAATTCACGGGCGAATAAGGAGACACCTGTCTCAATTCTCTTCGTCAAATGGAGACGCCTGTTCGGCAAATGAGACAGATGCTCCAGCCAATTGCGGTTTTGGGCGGTGGATTGGCGTGGTCTGATATTTGCTGGTCGTCCTGGCCCCCACAAGGCCGGCGGTTAGCTTTCCCGACCGCTTAACACCCACGGAGACCTTCATGAACGCCCACGATAAATTCCTCGCCGCGTCCGCCCACGTGGACGAGGCTGCCGTTGCCCCGCTGCCCAACTCCCGCAAGATCCACGTCGAAGGCTCGCGCCCGGACATCCGCGTGCCGATGCGCGAAGTCAGCCAGGCCGACACCCCGACCGGCTTCGGTGGCGAGAAGAACCCGCCGATCTACGTCTACGACTGCTCCGGCCCCTACACCGACCCCAGCGCGAAGATCGACATCCGCTCCGGCCTGCCGGCGCTGCGCCAGCGCTGGATCGAAGAGCGCGGCGACACCGAAGTGCTGCCTGATCTGACCAGCGAATACGGCCGCGCCCGCGCCGCCGACCCGGCCCTGGATGAACTCCGTTTCCCCGGCCTGCACCGCAAGCCCCGTCGCGCGCTGCCGGGCAAGAACGTCTCGCAGATGCACTACGCCCGTCAGGGCATCATCACCCCCGAGATGGAATACGTGGCGATCCGCGAGAACCTCAACCGCGCCGCCTACCTCGAGAACCTGCGCAACACCGGCCCGATGGGCGAGAAGATGGTCAAGCTGCTGTCCCGCCAGCACAAGGGCCAGGACTTCGGCGCGGCCATCCCCGCCGAGATCACCCCCGAGTTCGTGCGCAGCGAAGTGGCCCGCGGCCGCGCCATCATCCCCAACAACATCAACCACCCGGAATCCGAGCCGATGATCATCGGCCGCAACTTCCTGGTGAAGATCAACGCCAACATCGGCAACTCGGCGCTCGGCTCCTCCATCAACGAAGAAGTCGACAAGATGACCTGGGCCACCCGCTGGGGCGGCGACACGGTGATGGATCTGTCCACCGGCAAGAACATCCACGAAACCCGCGAGTGGATCATCCGGAATTCGCCCGTGCCCATCGGCACCGTGCCCATCTACCAGGCGCTGGAAAAGGTGAACGGCAAGGCCGAGGAGCTCACCTGGGAGATCTTCCGCGACACGCTCATCGAGCAGGCTGAGCAGGGCGTCGACTACTTCACCATCCACG
>NZ_BSPX01000054.1:0-33592 GCF_030161255.1 Zoogloea oryzae | reverse complement strand
TCAGCTACAGCATTGTCGGTGGCGCCGACGCCGCGAAATTCACCATCAACGCCAGCACCGGCGCGTTGAGCTTCGTCACCGCGCCCGACTACGAAGCCCCGACCGACGCCGGCGCGAACAACGTTTACGACGTCACCGTGCAGGTTTCCGACGGTACGCTGACCAGCACCCAGGCCATCGCCGTCACGGTGACGCCGGTGAACGACAACACCCCGGCGATCACCAGCAGCGCCACCGCCAGCGTCGCCGAGAACACCACGGCCGTGATGACCGTGACGGCCACCGACGCCGACCTGCCGGCCCAGACCCTCAGCTATTCGATCGTCGGTGGCGCCGACGCCGCGAAGTTCTCGATCAACAGCAGCACCGGCGCGCTGAGCTTCGTCACCGCCCCGGACTTCGAGGCCCCGACCGATGCCGGCGCCGACAACACCTACGACATCACCGTCCAGGCATCCGACGGAACGCGCAGTGTGACGATGGCGCTGGCGGTCAGCGTGACCAACCGCAACGAGATGCCGACGAGCAGCGATGGCCGGATCAGCGTTGCCGAGGATGCGACGTATGTTTTTGCGCTGGCTGATTTCGGGTTTGCCGATCCGCTGGATGCGCCGGCCAATGCGTTGGCGGCGGTGCAGATCGTCACCGCCCCGGCGCGCGGAAGCCTCACGCTTGATGGCGCCGCGGTGGCCGACGGGCAGTGGATCACTGCGGCCGACATCGCCGCCGGCCGGCTGCGTTTTGCGGCGGCTGCCGATGAGAACGGCGCGGACTACGCCGCCCTCGAATTCCGGGTCCGGGACGACGGTGGCCGTTTTGACGGCGGCGTCGACACCGAAGCCGGCAGCCACACCCTGGCCATCGACGTCAGCCCGGTGAATGACGCGCCGGTGGCCGTGGGCGAGGGCTACACCCTCGACGAGGACACGCCGCTGGT
The DNA here is from genome assembly GCF_030161255.1 of Zoogloea oryzae. Classification (NCBI taxonomy): domain Bacteria; kingdom Pseudomonadati; phylum Pseudomonadota; class Betaproteobacteria; order Rhodocyclales; family Zoogloeaceae; genus Zoogloea; species Zoogloea oryzae. The sequence goes on along the minus strand of NZ_BSPX01000054.1, from coordinate 32,655 downwards.
GGTCTCCGGCGCCGGCGTGCTGGCCAACGACTCCGACATCGACGGCGATCCGCTGTCGGCCAGGCTGGTCAGCGGCCCGGCCCACGGCAGCCTGACGCTGGCCGCCGACGGCAGCTTCATCTACACGCCGGATGCCAACTGGTCTGGCGCCGATGGCTTCGTCTACCGCGCCGTCGATGGCCGCGCGGAGAGCGCGCCGGTTGCCGTGAGTCTGGTGGTACGGCCGGTGAATGACGCGCCGACGATGGTCCGCGCCGATCTGCAGCTCATCCAGGGCGGCAGCACGGTGCTCAAGGCCGACGCCGTGTCGGCGGCGGATGTGGATTCGGCCGCGGGCGACGTGGTCTTCATCGTGGATTCGGCGCGCCACGGCCACTTCGAACTGGTGTCGGCGCCCGGCGTGGCAATCGGCCAGTTCAGCTACGCCGCGCTGGCGGCTGGCAAGGTGGTGTTCGTCCATGAAAGCATCGTGGATCTGCCGGTCGTTACCCTGCATCCCACCGACGGCCTGGCGGACGGCGCGCCGATGGCGGCCAGCGTGGGCTATTCCAGCACCAGCGTGTTGATGCCGCCGGGCGGATCGGGCGGGACGGAATCGCCGGTGGTGGTCGTGCCGCCGTCCGTGACGGTGCCCACCACCACCACGCCCGCCACCACCACCCCCAAGACCCCCGATGCCACCAAGCCGGCGGCGCCTGCCGCACCTGTGGTCAGCCGGGCAGACGCCGCGGCGGAGCAGGGCGGCGAGGCGGGTGTGGTCGTCGTCCGGACCGCAGCAGGCGGCGAAGGCAGCGAACCTCATGTGCGGCGTTTTTCTGCCGAAAACAGCCTTGTGAAGTTCGGCGGCGCCCAGGTCACCCTGACCCTTGGCGCCGGTGCCGAAGGGCCGCTGATGGAGTTCCTGCTTGGCGCCAACACGGCTGCGCAGGGCAGCGCCGGATCGGCGGCGGCCCGTCAGGCCACTGCCGAGAAGGCCGGCGTGCCGCCGCTGGGGGATGATGCCTACACCGACGTGCGTGTCGTGCTCAATGCCGTGGAGCTCTCCGGGATCGCCCTCTCAGTGGGTGCCGTGTGGTGGGCCAGCCGGGCCGGTGGGCTGATCGCCAGCCTGCTGATGGCCGCGCCGGCGTGGCGCAGCCTCGATCCGCTGCCGGTGCTCGGTCCGCAGGACGAGGAGGAGGGCGACTGGGGCGAACTGATGGATGACGAGATGACACGAGACGAAGAAGGCGCCGAAGACGTGTTTGGCGAACAGGGCGGCGGAGGCTTCCGCGGGTGAGACTCCACTTTCCCACCCTCAATCCGGTGGCCCGCATCTCGCTGGGCCTCGTGGCGCTGCTGGTGTCGCTGCTGATGGCGGCCGATCTGGCCTTCGGGCTGATCCCCGACCGCACCGCGCTGGCCCGTCAGGTGCGTCAGCAGATCAGCGAGAGCCTCGCGGTGCAGGCCGCCACGCTGCTTCAGTCCGGCGACACCCGGACGCTCCAGAGCACCCTCGACAGCGTGATCCAGCGCAACACCGAGGTGCGCTCCCTGGCGGTACGCCAGCAGGGCGGCGTGATCATCGCCGTGGCTGGCGAGCACGGCACCTGGTGGCATCCGCCCGAGGACGGCTCGTCCACCCTCACCCAGGTGCGGGTGCCGGTGCTGGCCGACAACAAGCCGTGGGGCGAGGTGGAGCTGGCTTTCAAGCCGGTGCTGCCGGAAACCTTCGGAGAATGGGCCACCTATCCCACCGTGGTGGCGATGCTGACCATCTCCGTTGGCGGATTTCTGGCTTTTTATCTCTACCTGCGCCGGGTGCTCGAATACCTCGATCCGGCCAAGGCGATCCCCGACCGGGTGCGCACCGCCTTCGACACCCTGGCCGAAGGCGTGCTGGTGCTCGACAAGCAGGGGCGCGTGGTGCTGGCCAACAAGGCCTTCCGCCACTTTCACCCGAGTGCCCAGGAAGATATGACCGGCCGCGCGGTGACGGAGCTCACCTGGCTTGTCGAAGGCTTTCACGTGACGCCGGAGCACCCCTACCCGTGGGTGACGGCGATGGAGCGTCGCAGCAACTCCGGCGACCAGACCCTTGAGCTGGCCCGACCGGGCGAGGAAGAGCCCCTGCGCGCCATCGTCGGCTGCTCGCCCATTCTCGACGGTCATGGCCGGCTGCGGGGCTGCCTGGTCAACTTCTCGGACGTGACCATGCTGCATCGGATCAACGACCAGCTGCTGGGCACGCTGGTGGATCTGGAGGCTTCGAAGGAAGAGATCCGCCGCCAGAACGAGGAGCTCCACCGCCTCGCCACCCGCGACCCGATGACCGGCTGCCTCAACCGCCGGGCCTTCTTCGGCGCGGCCGATCCCCTTTACGAGCAGCTCAAGGCGGAAGGCGAGGAGGTGTGCTGCATCATGAGCGACATCGACCACTTCAAGTCCTTCAACGACCGCTATGGCCACGCGGTGGGCGATCAGGTGATCAAGTCGGTGGCCAAGTGCCTGGGCACCGATCTGCGCGAGGTGGACATGCTGTGCCGTTACGGCGGCGAGGAGTTCTGCATCATGCTGCCCGGCGCCACCCCCGAGCAGGCCGTCGAGGTGGCCGAGCGATTGCGGCTGGCCATCGAGACCAATGCCGGGGCAGCGGTGCGCGACATCCCGGGCATCCGCATCACGTCGAGCTTTGGCGTGGCGTCGATCCGCGGCGGCGCGAAGGACCCGGCCGAGCTCATCGACCAGGCCGACAACGCGCTGTATCAATCCAAGCAGACCGGCCGCAACCGGGTGTCGCTGTGGGCGGGCGAGCGGTCGGTGGGCGGCGATGCCGAGGTGCCCGAGCTGGCGCACCACTGACGGCTGCGCGCCACCAGCCCCGAAAGGCGCAAGGCCGGATTGTTGCAATTTCAGCAACAATCCGGCCTTGATTGTTTCATCTGGCGGATTTCACTTCGCGCCCGGCTCCGTCACGAACGCCACCTTGCCCAGCCCGTGGCGGCTGGCGGCGGACAGCAGCTGGGCCACGTGGTCGTACTGGGCCTGGCGATCCACCTGCAGGTGGATCTCGGGCTGGGGCTCGCGGGTCGCGGCGGCGGCCAGGCGGGGCTCGAGGGCGTCGGCGGCGACCGTCTCGCCGTTCCAGCTGAGGCTGCCGTCGGCCTTGATCGACACCTGCACCTTCTCGGGCTTGATCTGCTCCGGCTGGCTGCTGGCCTTGGGCAGGTCGAGCTTCACCGCGTGGTTGATCACCGGCACGGTGATGATGAAGATGATCAGGAGCACCAGCATCACGTCCACCAGGGGCGTCATGTTGATCTCCGACATCACCTCGCCGTCGTCGTCGAAATCGCTGGTTCCGAAGCTCATCATGCCTCCTTGCGGGCGGGCAGCGGGTGCAGGTTGGCGTTGGTCTTGCGCACCCGGCCGCCGGTGACGAGGTAGGCGTGCAGATCATGGGCGAAGTGCTTGAGGCGGGCCAGGATCTCCTTGTTGCCGCGCACCAGGGCGTTGTAGCCCAGCACCGCCGGGATCGCCACGGCCAGGCCGCCGGCGGTCATCACCAGGGATTCGCCCACCGGGCCGGCGACCTGATCCAGCGTGGCCTGGCCGGCGGCGCCGATGCCCACCAGCGCGTGGTAGATGCCCCACACGGTGCCGAACAGCCCGATGAACGGGGCCGTGCTGCCCACCGAGGCGAGGATCGACAGGCCCGCCTGGAGCCGGCCGGTGGTGTCGTCGATGGACTGGCGCAGGGTGCTGGTGAGCCAGTCGTTGAGGCCCAGCACGCCGTGCAGCTCGTCGCGGTGGGTGGTGTGGTGGCTGACCGCCTCGGTGCCGCGGTGGGCCAGGTCGTGGAAGGGGTTGTCGGCGGCGTGGGGCGTGAGGGCGGCCATGCCGGCCTCGAAGCTGGTGGCGTGCCAGAAGGCCTTGGCGCCACCGCTCATGCGGCGCAGGGCGAACAGCTGCCAGGCCTTGACGATGATCACCGACCAGGACGCCAGCGACATGATGACCAGCATCACGGCCACGGCGTGGGAGACGCCGTCGCCCTGGGCCCAGATGCGGGCCAGGCTGAAGGTGGATTCGTTCATGGAGGTTCCTTTCAGGAGGCGGAAGTTAAAGTGAAGTCGATGGGCACCTTGACCGCGCCGGCCACGGGCTGGTCGCCCTGGCGGGCCGGCACGAAGCGCCAGCTGCGCAGCACGGTGTCGCGGGCGCTTTCGTCGAGCCGCGGGAAGCCGCAGCTCTTGATGACGGTGACGTCGGTGGGCTTGCCGTCGGCGCCCACCTGTACGCGCAGCAGCACGCGGCCTTCCTCGCCCATGCGCTTGGCGGCGCTGGGGTAGGGCGGCAGCGGATTGGAGAGGTAGGCGGCGTCGAAGCGCGGCGCCACCACGGCGACCGGCGCGGGGGCAGCCGGGGCGGCCGGAGCCGGCGGAGAAGGAGGTGCCGCAGGTGCTGCGGCGGCGCTGGTTTCGGCCGGATTGCTGGCGACCGGGGCCGAGGTGATCACCGGCTTGTCGGTGGCGCGGGCCTGGGGGGCGGGCTTTTGCTCGGGCCTTGGCGGCGTGGGTTCCTTCAGCCGGGGCTGGGGTTTGGGCTGGGGCTGTGTCTGGGGCCTGGGGGTCGGCACGGGCGTCGCGAGGCTGATGGTGATGCTCGTCTGGGGCGGCGTGACGGGAGGCTTGAACTGGCTGATGGCCACGGTGAGCGCGGCCAGCAATCCGCCGTGGAGGAGCACGGCAAGCCCGACGCCCGCGCTGTTGCGGCGCAGGGTGGACGGTGGCTGCGGGCGGGGCAGGGCCAGAAAGGGCGCAGGCAGGCCCGGATGCTCAGGCGGGTCGGCCGGCGGCGTCGCCAGGGGGGCGGCAGTCATGTCGATCTCCAGTCGGATGGTTCCTGGCTGGCTCGCGTCATGGCCGGAGGGCTGCGCTGGCTGGCTGGGTTTTGCATTTCACAAGCTGGGTGTTTGTGAAATGCAAATGAGAATGATTGTTATTTTATGGTTGTAAGTGTGAGGCGTCAAGCCGTGGGGATAAGCGCCCCGGTGAATTTCTCCGCATTCCCGCAGAGTGGAAGGGCGACGATGGGGTGTCGGGACTCGTTGCCCATGCGGGCCGCGGTTGAACGCGCGGGGGTGGCGGAGCGCCTGGCGTGGGCCGTCAGGGTCGGTGAACGGACCTCGGGCGCCATTGCGGCGCCCGAGGTTGGAGACACGCAGGTTGCTGCGGGGGCCGGGTGAGCACCCGGTGCAGTGGCCTGCTGGACGGCCGATCAGCCTTCGAGCATGCCGCGCAGTTCGCGCACGCGGGCGAGGCTGTCCACGTCGCGCAGGGTGGTGAAGGCTTCTTCGACCACGTTGAGGGTGTCCATGGCGTCGTCGCGCAGGCCGCCCATCGCCAGCACCTGCACCAGCAGCATGCCGATGCCGCCGATGGCGTCGGGCTGGCCGTGCTGGCAGCTCAGCTGGAAGGCCTGGGCGAGTTCCTCGTAGATCTGCTGGAGGTTGCCGCTTTCGTGCTCACCCCGGGCGAGGCGGATGTTGGCCATCGAGAACAGCACGTGGGCGATGCCCTCGTCGTCGCCCAGCTCGGTGACCGCCGGCAGGCGCTCGGTGTGCAGCGCCATGGCGTCGTCGAGCCGGCCCTGGGCGAACAGCACGTCGGCGATGCGGCCCTGGGTGATGGCCTTCTCGCGCGCCTCGCCGGTCTCGGTGAAGTGGGGCAGGATCTCGTCGGTGAGGATGACCAGCGCCTCGTCGAGGCGGCCTTCCATCAGGAGCGAATCGGCGATGTCGCGGCGGGCGAGGATGGTCGGGGTGTCGGTCATGGCGGGTGCGGCTGGAAGAGGAAAGGGGGCCGATGATACCGGCCGGGAAGGGCGCCGGGAAAGCTCGGGAATTTTTCCCATGGCGTGGGGTGAGGCGGGTGCGTAGTCTGGCGGAAAACGCCTATAACGGAGACTTTCATCCATGCTTCGCCCCGCCACATCCCGATTTCCTGCCCTTACGCCCCTGGCGCTTGCCATCGCTGCCGGTTTTCCCCTCTGCGCGGGTGCGGCCGACGAACCGGCGACCGTCGTCACGCCGGAAGTCACGGTGATCGGCCAGACCCCGCTGCCGGGGCTCGAACTGCCGCTGCCGATGATCGCCGCGCCGGTGCAGAGCGTCACCGCCAAAGACATCGATGCCAGCGGCGCGACAGACGTTGCGGCCTACATGAACCGCCGCCTGTCTGGCGTGCATGTGAACGAAACCCAGGGCAACCCGTTCCAGATGGACGTGAACTATCGGGGTTACACCGCCTCGCCGCTGCTGGGCACGCCCCAGGGTATGTCGGTTTATTTCGACGGCGTGCGCATCAACCAGCCCTTTGGCGACGTGGTGAGCTGGGATCTGATCCCGAAGGCGGCGATCGCATCGATGAACCTGATGCCGGGCTCCAACCCGCTGTTCGGCCTCAACACCCTGGGCGGCGCGCTGGCGATCCAGACCAAGGAAGGCCGCACCCATCCGGGCTCGACGGTGCAGCTCACCAGCGGCAGCCACAACCGCCGCTCGCTTGAGTTTACCCACGGCAGCTTCAACGACGACAACGGGCTGGAGTGGTTCTTCGCCGGCAATCTCTATCGGGACAGCGGCTGGCGCACCAACTCTCCGTCGGATGTGCGCCAGCTCTTCGGCAAGCTGGGCTGGCAGGACGCCCGCACCGATCTCGACCTCTCCATCGCCTACGCCGACAACAAGCTCAACGGCAACGGCCTGCAGGAAAAACGCCTGCTGGAGCAGGACTACAGCAGCATCTACACCCAGCCGGACATCACCCAGAACCGCTCGATCTTCCTCAACCTCACCGGCCGCCACAGCCTGAGTGATGCGCTGATGCTGTCGGGCAACGTGTACTACCGCAAGATCAACACCGCCACCACCAACGGCGACGTGAACGAAGGTTCCCTCGACCAGTCGGTCTACCAGCCCAGCGCCACCGAGCGGGCCGCGCTCACCGCCGCGGGCTACAGCGGCTTCCCGACCAGCGGCGCCAACGCCTCGAACACGCCTTTCCCTTACTGGCGCTGCATCGCCAATGCGCTGCTGGCCGACGAGCCCAACGAGAAGTGCACCGGCCTCATCAACCGCACCCGCACCGACCAGGAAAACTTCGGCCTGTCGGGCCAGCTCAGCCATTCGGGCATGTTCGATGGCCGCAAGAACCTGTTCATCGCCGGCGCCGCCTACGACCACAGCAACCTGCGCTTCCAGCAGAGCGGCCAGTACGGCTACCTCAACGCTGATCGCAGCGTGACCCCGGTGGATGCCTGGGCTGACGGCTCCCAGAGTGCCGGTGTCGGTGAGACGGCCCTGGATTCGCGCGTCAATCTCAGCGGTCGCACCCGCACCTGGAGTCTCTTCGCCACCGACACTCTGTCGATCACCGACCGCTGGCACGCCACCCTGTCGGGCCGCTACAACCGCACCCAGGTGAAGAACCGCGATCTGCTCAACCCGGGCGGCGGTGCCGATTCGCTCGACGGCAACCACAGCTTCAGCCGCTTCAACCCGGCGGCCGGCATCACCTACACCCCGTCGAAGGCGTGGAGCGCCTACGCCGGCTACAGCGAAGGCAGCCGCACGCCCACCGCCATCGAGCTGGGCTGCGCCAACCCCGACAACCCCTGCAAGCTGCCCAACGCCATGGCCGGCGATCCGCCGCTCAAGCAGGTGGTCACCAAGACCTGGGAATTCGGCCTGCGCGGCGCGGTGGATTCGAAGACCCGCTGGAACCTCGGCCTGTTCCGCGCCGAGAACCAGGACGACATCCTCTTCGTGGCCGACGACGCGCTGGGCTACGGCTACTTCAAGAACTTCGGCAAGACCCGCCGCCAGGGCGTCGAGGCGGGCGCCAGCACCATCGTCGGGCCGGTGAGCCTGGCCCTCAACTACACCTTCCTGGACGCCACCTATCGCAGCGCCGAGGTGGTCGGCGGTGCCGGCAACAGCACCAACAGCGAAGGGGCCGGCCTCGAAGGCACCATCGACGTCCGCGCTGGCGACCGCATCCCGCTGATCCCGCGCCACCTGGTCAAGGCCTCGGCCGACTGGAAGGTGCTGCCGGCCTTCGCCCTCACCGCCGATCTCATCGCCGTCTCCGGCAGCTACGCCCGCGGCAACGAGAACAACAGCCACCAGCCCGACGGCACCTACTACATGGGTTCCGGCCGCTCCGGCGGCTACGCGGTGACCAACCTCGGTGCCCGCTACGACGTGAGCCGCGGCGTGCAGCTCTTCGGCCAGATCAACAACCTGTTCGACCGCGAGTACGCCACCGGCGCGCAACTCGGGTCAACGGCGTTTTCGTCGAGTGGCGGCGTTCTGGCCCGGCCGTTTGCGCCGGTGGGCGGTGAATATCCGATGGTCGGTTCCACGTTCTACGCGCCGGGTGCGCCGCGGACCTTCTGGGTCGGCCTGCGCTACAGCCTGTGAGCGCCCCCGCCCGGCCGCTCCCCGGCGGTGACCGGAGGGTCGTTCCGTGAGCATCGGCCTCGCCGGCCTGTATGAGGAGATCGGGCAGGCGCTCACCGCGCTGCGCGCCAACGCCGCCTTCCTGCTGCGCAAGAGCGGCGGGCAGGCGGACCTTCAGGCCGCTGCCCGCGACGTGGAAACCCAGGGCGCCGCCATCGACCGGCGCCTGCGGGTGCTTCAGCGCCAGCTGCCGGCCGATTCGGCCGATGCCAGCCCAGCCGTGCTGCCAATGCTCCACGTCGCGCTGGAAAACTGGCAGGATGTGCCCGGCGTCACCTCGCCGCCCGTCCTCCACGTAGAACCGCCCACGCTGCGGTTGTCCCGAACCATGCTCGAAACCCTTTGCCAGCTGAGCTGCCAGGCTCTTGCGCTGTCCGCAGGCGGCCCGGCGCTCCGCGTATCTGTGCTTATCGATTTTCAGGATTCACCCCATCTGTGCTGGTCGGCCGACAACGGCGCCGGCCTGCGGCTTACCGCCCGCCTGCCGCTTGGCGCGGAGGGCACGTGATGGGCGTCAAGCTGCGCGTCGTGCTGGCCGATGATCACGCCGTGGTGCGCACCGGTTACCGGCGCCTGCTGGAGCTGGAAGACGACATGGAAGTGGTGGCAGATTTCGGCGACAGCGATTCGGCCTGCGCCTGGTTTGCCGCCAACAGCGCCGACGTGCTGGTGCTCGATCTGTCGATGCCCGGCCGCGGCGGGCTGGAAACCCTGGCCCGGGTCAAGGCCCGGGAGACCTCGCCCAAGGTGCTGGTGTTCTCGATGCACGACAACCCGTCCATCGTCGATCAGGCTCTCAAGGCCGGCGCCGACGGTTATCTCACCAAGAGCAGCGAACCCGATCTGCTGATCGACGCGGTGCGTCGGGTGGCGCGGGGCGAGCGGCCGTTGTCGGCGGATGTGGCGGCGGCCCGGGCCGGTGCCGATGGCGCGGCGGTGCACGCCGGGCTGTCACCGCGGGAATTCGAGATCTTCAGGCTGCTGGCGGCGGGGCGGACGGTGGAGCAGATCGCCGCGAGGCTCTTCCTGAGCGCCAAGACGGTGGCCAACTACCAGACCATGATCCGCCAGAAGACCGGCCTGTCGAGCGTGCTTGAGATGTACCGCCACGCCGACGCCCACGGCCTGCTGGACGGCAGCGAGTAAGCCCGGCCGGGCGAGCGCCCGGCGCTGGGCTTAGTGCAGGCTCTCGTCGAGGGTTGCGACGGCGTCGAACTCGCGCTGGTTCGCCTCGTGGCGGCGTTTGACGAGGTACATCATCCCCGCCACGAACAGCCCGAAGGCCACCACCACCGTGTTGATCGAGAAGTTGAGGCGGATCAGCAGCGCGTAGAGGCCGGTCATCACCAGGATCGACAGGTTCTCGTTGAAGTTCTGCACCGCGATGGAGTGGCCCGCGCCCATCAGGATGTGGCCGCGGTGCTGGAGCAGGGCGTTCATCGGCACCACGAAGAAGCCGGAGAGACCGCCGATCAGCACCATCAGCGCCATCGCCACGCCCATGTCGGTGACGAAGATCATCACATTGACGATGATGCCCATCGCGATGCCGAGGGGGATCACCTTGACCGAGGCACGCATCGTCACCATCTTGGCGGCCATCGCCGCGCCGATGGCCACGCCCACGGCCACCACGCCCTGGAGCATCGAGGCCTTCGACAGATCCAGGTGCAGGGCCTGCTCGGCCCACTTGATCACGATGAACTGGAGGGTTGCGCCGGCACCCCAGAAGAGGGTGGTGGTGGCGAGGGAGATCTGGCCCAGCTTGTCGCGCCACAGCAGGCGCAGGCAATGGTTGAAGTCGTGGATCAGGTAGGCCGGATTTTTCTTGAGGACCTTGTGGTCCACCCCGGTGTCGGGCACCTTGAGGTTGAACAGCGCGGCGATGAGATAGAGGATGCCGACGATGCACAAGGCCATCTCGGGCACCGTGTCGATGCCGGTGTCGATGAGCGGCAGATCGAAGCCCAGCAAGGCCTGGGAGAAATTGGGCTTGATGAGCATGCCGCCAACCAGCGTGCCGAGGATGATCGCGCCCACCGTCAGGCCCTCGATCCAGCCGTTGGCCACCACCAGCAGCCGCGGCGGCAGGTATTCGGTGAGGATGCCGTACTTGGCCGGCGAGTACGCCGCGGCGCCCAGCCCGACCACCGCGTAGGCCGCAAGCGGGTGCATGCCGCCAAACATCAGCGAGCAGCCCACGATCTTGATCCCGTTGCTGATGAGCATCACCCTCCACTTGGGCATGGAGTCGGCGAAGGCGCCCACGAAGGCGGCCAGCAGCACGTAGGAGAGGGTGAAGAAGAGCTTGAGGAGCGGCTCGTATTCTTGCGGTGACGCCATCTCGCGGAGCACGTAGATGGAGGCGATGAGTAAGGCGTTGTCGGCCAGCGCAGAGAAGAACTGCGCTGCCATGATCATGTAGAAACCGAAGGGCATCGCAGGCGACGAAAGCTCGGTGAATTTGACGGACCGCGCTTTATACCACGAAGGCCATGATGACTTATGGCGACGCCGTCAATGTTGTGCTCCAATAGCACTTACCATAAACCGGGTTTATCAGTCATGGCCGATCGTCGACTCCAGGTATTCCACGCCGTTGCCCGACACGGGTCGTTCACCCGCGCCGCCGAAGCGCTCTTCATGACGCAGCCGGCAGTGACCTTCCAGATCAAGCAACTGGAAGAGCAGTTCAACACCCGCCTGTTCGACCGGGGGCACGGGCGCGTCACGCTCACCGCAGCGGGCGAGCTGGTGATGGCCTACGCCGAGCGGATCCTCGGCTTGTCGGAAGAGCTCGAAGCCCGTGTCGGTGAGCTCACCGACGAACTCTCCGGCGTGCTCCACCTGGGCACCAGCACCACCATTGCCGCCTACTGGCTGCCGTGGCTGCTCGAAGGTTTCAAGCGGCGTTATCCGCGGGTCGTGCCGCGGGTGTCGGTGGGCAACTCCCAGACCATCGAGGGGCGGGTGATGGACCGCAGCCTCGACGTGGGCCTGATCGAGATCGTCACCGACCAGCCGACCCTCGAACGTCGCCACCTGGGCCAGGACGAACTCAACGTGATCGTCGCGCCGGGCCACCCGCTCACGTTTGAAAAGGCCGTGCGCGCCGATCAGCTCGCCGCCCAGCCGCTGCTCCACCGGGAGCCCGGCAACGGCATCCGCGATCTGGTGGACCAGTTCTTCACCAGCGCCGGCATTCCGTACGAAGACCTCAACGTCACGGCGGAACTCGGCAGCCTGTCGTCGGTCAAGCACCTGGCGGCGGCCGGGCTGGGTGTTGCCGTCGCCTCCCGCGCCGCCATCGGCCGCGAGCTCAAGGCCGGCCAGCTCGCCGCGATCCCCCTCGACCCGCCGCTTTTCACGCCCCTCGAAGTCATCCTGCTCAAAGACAAGTTCCGCTCCCGGCTGGTGAATACCTTCGCTGACTACGCGGCTGAAGAGATTCCCCGCCTCGCGTCCGAAAGATACTGATGCCCCGTCCGATCCGTGCCTCCATCGACCTGGAGGCCCTGCGTCACAACTACCTCGTTTCAAAGCATCGCGCCGGTTCTGCCCGCGCCTTCGCGGTGGTCAAGGCCAACGCCTACGGCCACGGCCTCGACCGGGCCATCCGCGCCCTGGCGCCCGTGGCCGACGGCTTCGCGCTCCTCGATCTGGCCGAAGCCCGCCAGCTTCGCGCCGCCGGCGTCACGGCGCCCATCGCGCTCCTCGAAGGCTTCTTCGAGCCGGCTGACCTGGCCGACATCGTTGCCCTCGGCCTCACCCCGGCGATCCACAGCGAAGCCCAGCTGGCGATGCTGGAGCGTGCCCGGCCCGAGGGCGCCATCGACGTGCTCCTCAAGATCAACTCGGGCATGAACCGCCTGGGCTTCACCGCCGACCGCTTTGGCGCGGCGCTGGCCCGCCTGCGGGCGATGCCCTGGGTGCGCGGGATCACCCTGATGACCCACTTCGCCCGCGCCGACGACGAGGTGGGCATTGGCGCCCAGCTTGCTACCTTCAAGGCCATCACTGCCGGCCTCGACTTGCCGGTGAGCCTCGCCAACTCGGCTGCGCTGCTGCGTTTCCCCGAGGCTGTCGGCCAGATCGCACGGCCGGGGATCATGCTCTACGGCGGCTCGCCGATGCCCGACCTGCACGGCGCCGATGAACTTGGCCTGCGCCCGGTGATGACCCTCACCAGCGAGATCATCGGCGTGCAGGAAATCGCTGCCGGTGAGCGCGTCGGCTACGGCGGCACCTTCGAGGCCAGCGGCCCGACCCGCGTCGGCGTGGTGGCCTGCGGCTACGCCGACGGCTATCCGCGCCACGCGCCCACTGGCACGCCGATCCTGGTGGGCGGACGCCGCACCCGCACCCTCGGCCGCGTGTCGATGGACATGCTGGTCTGCGACCTGTCGCACCTCGAAGACGCCGGCGTCGGCTCGCCGGTCACCCTGTGGGGCGACGGCCTGCCTGCCGACGAGGTGGCGACCGCCGCCGGTACCATCAGCTATGAACTCTTCTGCGCCCTGGCGCCCCGCGTGCCGGTGAGCGTGCGCGGCGAATCTGCCGGGGCCGCCTGATGGCCAAGGTCAAGACCGAATACGTCTGCTCGGAATGCGGCGGCAAGTCGCCCCGCTGGCAGGGGCAGTGCCCCCACTGCAAGGTCTGGAACACGCTGGTTGAATCGGTGGTCGAGCCCGAGGCGCCGGTTGCCAAGCGTTTTGCCGCCCTGGCCGGTGATTCCGGCCGGCTGCAGACGCTGGCCGACGTGCAGCCCCGCGAATCCGCCCGCGTGCCCACCGGCATCGAGGAGTTCGACCGGGTGCTGGGCGGCGGGCTGGTGCCCGGCGGCGTGGTGCTGATCGGCGGCGACCCCGGCATCGGCAAGTCGACCCTGCTGCTGCAGGCGCTGGCGCTGCTCTCCGGCCACCTCAAGGCGCTCTACGTGAGCGGCGAGGAATCCGCCGAGCAGGTGGCGCTGCGCGCAGCGCGGCTGCAGCTCGAGGCGAGCACCCTGCAGCTGCTGCCCGAGATCAACCTCGAACGCATCCTCGCCAGCCTGCGCGACGTGAAGCCCGACGTGGCGGTGGTGGATTCGATCCAGACCGTCTATTCCGAAACCCTCGGCTCGGCGCCGGGCTCGGTGGCCCAGGTGCGCGAATGCGCGGCCCAGCTCACCCGCTTCGCCAAGCAGGGCAGCACCACGCTGATCATGGTCGGCCACGTGACCAAGGACGGCGCGCTGGCCGGCCCGCGGGTGCTGGAGCACATCGTCGACACGGTGCTGTACTTCGAGGGCGACACCCATTCCAGCTTCCGCCTCGTGCGGGCCTTCAAGAACCGCTTCGGCGCGGTCAATGAGCTGGGCGTCTTCGCGATGACCGAGAAGGGCCTGAAGGGCGTCAGCAATCCGTCGGCAATCTTCCTGTCGCAGCACGGCCAGCAGGTGCCGGGCTCGTGCGTGCTGGTCACCCAGGAAGGCACGCGGCCGCTGCTCGTGGAGATCCAGGCGCTGGTGGATTCGGCCCACAGCCCGAGCCCGCGCCGCCTGTCGGTGGGCCTCGAGCAGAACCGGCTGGCGATGCTGCTGGCGGTGCTGCACCGGCACGCCGGCGTGGTGTGTTTCGATCAGGACGTGTTCGTCAACGCGGTGGGCGGGGTGAAGATCGCCGAACCGGCAGCCGATCTGGCGGTGCTCCTCGCCATCGTCTCGTCCCTCACCAACCGGCCGCTCCCGCGGGAGCTGGTGGTGTTTGGCGAGGTGGGGCTGGCGGGCGAGATCCGGCCAGCGCCGCGGGGCCAGGAGCGCCTGAAGGAATCCGCCAAGCTCGGTTTTACCGTGGCCCTGGTGCCCAAGGCCAACGCCCCGAAGCACGACATTCCGGGGATGCGGGTGGTTGCCGTGGACCGGATCGAGGAGGCGCTGGAGCGGATTCGTGAGCTTTCGACCGGCTGATTTATGCTTTTTGCGCTGCAGTAACGCCGAAAACCACGGAAAACCTAGATATTCGTGCCACAGTTTGAAAAGAGCGATGTAAGCTAGCGCCCTGCGGGTGGTGTGGTGCGATTCGGGCACGTGGCGTCACCTGTTGGGGCTTCTGCCGTTTTTGTAAATCCACCCATTTCTTTCATCAACACACTAAGAGCTATGAACAAGACTGAATTGATCGATGCGTTGGCTGGCAAGAGTGGTCTGACCAAGGCCGATGCTGGCCGTGCCGTGGACGGTGTCATGGAAATCATCACCGAAGCGCTGGGCAAAGGTGAGAGCGTGACGCTGGTCGGTTTCGGTACCTTCTCCGTGGGCGAGCGTGCCGCCCGTGTCGGTCGCAATCCGCAGACCGGCGCCGAGATCCAGATCGCTGCTTCCAAGCAGCCCAAGTTCTCGGCCGGCTCCAAGTTGAAAGACGCTGTGAACAGCTGAACACTCGTCACTCCCCGCTCGGGGATTGATGCATCGAAAGGCGGCCGTCCGGTCGCCTTTTTTTCGTCCACCGTCCGCCGGCCCATGTGCGGCAGGACGTAGCGTTGATGGCGCTCACAGGGCTTTTCCTGGCTTAACCGAACTTAACCTGGCGCTTCGGTATAGTTGGCCGTGGTTGTTCCCGAGTTCAAGCCGGCCCCTGGGGCCGCAATTCATGCCAAGCCTGTTTCGTAGAATCCCGTGGCCGCTGCTGGCTGCAAGCCTGCTGGCCGGCTGTGCCGGTTTCCTTCCGGCCGTGGGGCCGGATCACACCCCGCCCGCGCTGACGCTTCCCGCCGGCTGGACCCAGCCTCCAGAAGTTGCGGGCAGCGCCGAGCTCGCCCGCTGGTGGCAGCAGTTTGCCGATCCGCAGCTCGACACGCTGATCGACGCCGCGCTCGCCGACAGCGTCGACCTGCGCCAGGCCGAGGCGCGCCTGCGTCAGGCCCGGGCCGCCCGGGCCCAGGCGGTGAGCGGGCTGTTCCCGAGCCTCACTGCGTCGGGCGGCGCGAGTCGCAACCATTACGCCCGCGCCATCAGCGCACTGCCGGCGCGTACCACCTGGGACGCGGGTTTCGACGCGGGCTGGGAGGTCGACCTCTTCGGCGCCACCCGGCGTGGTGTGGAGGCGGCCTCGGCCGAGCTCGACGCCAGCGCCGCCAGCCTCGCCAACGTGCGCGTCTCGCTGGCCGCCGAGGTGGCGCAGAACTACGTGGAGCTGCGCCTTCATCAGCGCCGGCTGGGGATCGCCCGGGACAACCTCGCGTCCCAGACGGAAACCCTGCAGATCACCGAATGGCGCAACCAGGCCGGGCTGGCGTCGAGCACCGACGTGGCCCAGGCCCGCACCAGCCGCGAGCAGACCCGCGCCACCATTCCCGATCTCGAAGTGAACCTGGCAGCGGCTGCCAACCGGCTGGCGGTGCTCCTTGGCCAGCCGCCGGGCAGCCTCAATGATGCCCTCGCCGGCGCCGGTGAATTGCCGCCGCTGCCGGCCCGCGTGGCCGCCGGAATCCCCGCCGACGTGCTGCGCCAGCGGCCGGATCTGATCGTCGCCGAGCGCAGTCTCGCCGCCGAGACCGCGCGGGTCGGCCAGAAGCTGGCCCAGCGCTTCCCGAGCCTCAACCTTGGCGCGAGCTTTGGCTGGCAGGCCTACAGCCTGGGCGGGCTCGGCGCGGCCGGGAGCCTCGCCCGGTCGGTGAGCGGGTCGCTGGCCGGCACGCTGTTCGACGCCGGCCGGCTGAAGAGCGCGGTGGACATCCAGACCGCCGTTCAGGAAGAAGCGCTGGCTGCCTACGAGGCGGCGGTGCTGGGCGCGCTGGAGGAGGTCGAGAACGCCCTGACGGCGTATGCCTCGGGCCGCGAGCGGGTCGACGCCCGGCGGGCGGCCGCTGCTTCGGCGCGGGAGGCGGCGTCGCTGTCGCGCAATCTCTACCAGGCCGGGCTGACGGATTTCCAGAAGGTGCTCGAAACCGAGCGCACCCGGCTCACGGCCGAAGACAACCTGGCCCTGGCCGAAGCGGCGATGCGGACAAATCTGATCAAACTCTACAAGGCCCTTGGTGGCGGCTGGCAGGTCGCCGACGCCGGCGCGCCGGAAGGCAGGGCAGCACCATGAACCAGACCACCGACAAGCCGGGCAATGCAGATGAAGCGCTGGCGGCGATGCTCGGCCGCGCGGCCACCGGCGGAGGCAAGGGCCGGCTGCGGCGCTGGCTGATCCTCGGCGCCGGCGCGGTGGCGGTGATCGCCGCGCTGGCCTTGCTGGGCGGCGGCGACCAGGGCGCGGCCGGGCGCTACATCACCGAAGAGGCCAGCACCGGCAAGCTGACGGTGACGGTGTCGGCCACCGGCACGCTGCAGCCCACCAAATCGGTGGACGTGGGCAGCGAGCAGTCCGGGACCCTGGCCACCGTGCTGGCCCAGGAGAACGACCGGGTGAAGAAGGGCCAGCTCCTCGCCCAGCTCGACACCGCCAAGCTGCGCGACGCGGTGGCCAAGAGCAGCGCGGCGCTGGCGGCGGCCAACGCGTCGGTGGCCCAGGCCCGGGCGACGGTGGCCGAGGCGAAGGCGTCCCTGTCGCGGATGCGGCAGGTGGCCGAGCTTTCCGGCGGCAAGGTGCCGGCCCGCACCGAACTCGAAACCGCCGAGGCCACGCTCCAGCGGGCCATCGCAAACGAGGCCAGCGCCCGGGCGTCGGTGGTCCAGGCCGAGGCGGTGCTGAAGACCGACGAGACCAATCTTTCGAAGGGCACGATCCGCTCGCCGGTGGATGGCGTGGTGCTCACCCGCAAGGTGGAGCCCGGCCAGTCGGTGGTGGCGGCGATGACGATCCCGGTGCTGTTCACCCTGGCCGAGGATCTCGCCCGGATGGAGCTGCAGGTGAAGGTTGACGAGGCCGACGTGGGCACCGTAAAGCTCGGCCAGCCGGCCAGCTTTACGGTGTCGGCGTGGCCCGGGCGCAACTTCCCGGCGACCATCGAGCGGGTCGGGCTGGGTTCGACGATCACCGACAACGTGGTCACCTACAAGACGGTGCTCACGGTGAACAACGACGACCTGGCCTTGCGGCCGGGGATGACCGCCACCGCCACCATCGTCACCGCCCAGCGGGACAACGCTTTGCTGGTGCCCAACGCCGCGCTGCGCTTTACGCCGCCCAAGGCCGAGCCGAAGGCCGAACGCAGCCTGGTGGCCAGCCTGCTGCCACGCCCGCCCTCCGAGGCGAAGCACGGCACGGCGACGGCTGTGCCCGGCGCCTCCCAGGTGTGGGTGCTGGAGAACGGCGAGCCCCGCGGCGTACCGGTGAAGACCGGCGTCAGCAACGGGCGCTTCACCGAGATCACCGGCGGCGAGCTCAAGCCCGGGATGGCGGTGATCACCGAGTACCAGGAAGCAAAGAAATGAGCACCGCAGGCGCCGCGCCGCTGATCGAGCTCGTCGGCATCACCAAGACTTACGGCACCGGGCAGGCAGCGTTCCAGGCGCTGCAGGGGGTGGATCTCGTCATCGAGTCCGGCGAGTTCGTGGCGGTGATGGGCCCCAGCGGCTCGGGCAAGTCCACGGCGATGAACATCCTCGGCTGCCTGGATACGCCCACGTCGGGCGAGTACCGCTTCCGGGGCGTGCACGTGGAATCGCTGGAGCGCAACCAGCGGGCGCTGCTGCGCCGGAATTGCCTGGGCTTCGTGTTCCAGGGTTTCAATCTGCTGGCGCGCACCTCGGCCCAGGAGAACGTCGAGCTGCCGCTGCTCTACCGGGGCGAGCCGGCCGATGCGCGCCACGCGGCGGCCCGGGCGGCGCTGGCCAAGGTGGGGCTGGCCGGCTGGGAGACCCACACCCCGGCCGAGCTCTCCGGCGGCCAGCAGCAGCGGGTCGCCATCGCCCGGGCAATCGTCACCAACCCGCTGGTGCTGCTGGCCGACGAGCCCACCGGCAACCTGGACAGCCATCGCAGCCACGAGATCATGGAGTTGCTGGCCGCCCTCAATCGCGAGCAGGGCATCACCATCATCATGGTCACCCACGAGCCGGACATGGCCGCCTACGCGCGCCGGGTGGTGCGTTTTGTGGACGGCCGGGTGGCGAGCGACGAAGTGCGCGCGGCCAATGTTGCGGAGGCCCAGCCATGCTCCTGAGCGCGCTGCTGCTGGCCCTGCGGGAGATCCGCCGCAACCTGATGCGCTCCTTCCTCACGGTGCTGGGCATCGTGATCGGGGTGGCCGCGGTCATCACCATGGTGACGCTCGGCAACGGCGCCACGCGGATGGTGTCAGACCAGATCTCCAGCCTGGGCAGCAACCTGCTGATGGTGCGGCCCGGCCAGCGCCTCGGCCCGGGGCGCGACAGCGCCGGCTCGCCGAGCTTCCGCAAGGCCGACGTGGAGGCGATCCGCAGCCAGGTGAGCAGCCTGCAGGACGTGGCGCCGGCGGTGGGCAGCTCGGTGACCCTGGTGGCCGGCAACAACAACTGGTCGGCGACGGTCAATGGCACCACCAATGCCTATCTGGTGGCCGGCAACTGGAAGCTGGCGGCGGGCCGGGCCTTTCTCGACGACGAGGAGCGCGCCGGCAAGGCCGTCTGCATCATCGGCGAAACGGTGCGCCGCGAGCTCTTCGGCAGCCGCAGCCCGCTGGGTGACGAAATCCGCGTGAAGACCTTCAGCTGCCAGGTGGTGGGCCTGCTGGCCTCGAAAGGGCAGGGCGCGATGGGGATGGACCAGGACGACATCGTGCTGATGCCGATCAGCACCGTGCAGCGGCGCATCACCGGCAACCTGGATATCCCGACCATCCTGATCGCCCTGAAAGACGGCGCCGACACCCCGGCGGTGATGGCCCAGATCCGCGGCCTGCTGCGGGAGCGCCGCAAGCTCGCCGAGAACGAGGCCGACAACTTCAACATCATGGACACCCGCCAGATCGCCGAGACGCTGTCGGGCACCATCCGCACGATGACCGGCCTGCTTGGCGCGGTGGCGGCGGTGAGCCTGCTGGTGGGTGGCATCGGGATCATGAACATCATGCTGGTGTCGGTCACCGAGCGCACCCGGGAGATCGGCATCCGGCTGGCCATCGGCGCGCTGGAGGGCGAGGTGCTGCTGCAGTTCCTGATCGAGGCGGTGGTGCTGTCGGCCTTCGGCGGGCTGGTGGGCATCGTGCTGGCGCTGGGCACCTGCGTGGGGCTCGCTGCGTTGATGCACATGCCCTTCCTGTTCAACCCGGGCATCAACCTGCTGGCTTTCTTCTTCTCGGCGGCGATCGGGGTGGTGTTCGGCTACGTGCCGGCCCGTCGAGCGGCGAGACTCGACCCGATCGACGCGCTGCGTCACGAGTGATTCGACAAATTTTGCAGATTCAACAGGAGGGCGATGTCCCTCCTGTTTTTTCGTCTGCCCGAAAGACCATGTGGCTCAAGGGGCCTGTCTTTTTGTGACGAAGCGCACGCCACGCCCCAACATAAGAAAATTTCCTACACAATTATTGGAAACGTCTAAAATAGCAAAAACAACAAATTAAATAAAATGTGTCGTAACTCATTCAGATCCCCGATCTCATGAAAACGACCACGAAGCATCTGCTTCATCCCAACCACGCCGGCAGCCCCGTTGCCGCCCTTTCCTGACCAAGGAGGCCTCCATGCCAACCCAACACAGTGATCTCTATCACTCCGGCCCGTTCGAACTCGGTGGCTGTGGCAACGACCTGGTCCTGGGGCGCGACGAGCTGAGCCGGCGCCTGGAGCGGGAGCAGCGGGAGAAGGCCGACGCGCAGATCCACCTCGCGCGGCTATCCAGCGAGGCGCAGCAGCTGCGCGCCCAGCGGGACGAGGCCCTGAGGGCGCTCGACATGGCCAACCAGAACGCCGTGTTCCAGCTGGCCAAGGCCGCTGAAGAGAAGGACGGCGAGGCCGGCCAGCACATGCGCCGGATCGGCGTGATCGCGGGGATGATCGCCGAGGCGATCGGCTGCTCCGAGCACTTCTGCGAGCTGATCTGCGATGCGGCCCAGCTCCACGACATCGGCAAGATCGGCATCCACGAGAGCATCCTGTCGAAGCCGGGCGCGCTGACCATCGACGAGTGGAAGCTGGTGCGGGAACACTCGCGCATCGGCGCCGGCATCCTGTCGGCGTTCAAGTCGCCGATGATGGATCTGGCGGCCGAGATCTCGATGTCCCACCACGAACACTACAGCGGCGCCGGCTATCCCCTCGGGCTGGTGGGCGAGGCGATTCCCCTGGCCGGGCGGATCGTGGGGCTGGCGGATTTCTTCGACTCGCTGACGATGGACCGCTGCTACCGCAAGGCCGTGTCTGACGACCAGGCGCTGGCGATGATCGCCGAGCGGCGGGGCGAGCAATTCGACCCGCGCATCGTCGACGCCTTCCTGTGCATCGCCGATCAAGTCATCCTGGCCCGCGATTCGATCAACGAGATCGAGGCCATCTGCGACCTGCCGGACATCCACGGCGACTGGTGGATGGCCTTCTAGGCGGATTCCTGCGCGTCGAGGATCCGCGCCACGAAGCCGGCCACGGCCTCGATCACCGCCTCGGGCTGGTCCTTGTGCGGTGAATGGCGGCAGTCGGCCAGCTTGACCAGATCCACGTCCTTCACCTGTGCGGCGATGCGATCGAGCTGATCCATCGTCCCGTACTCGTCGTCCTCGCCCTGGATCGCCATGATCGGGCAGCGGATGGTGGCGAGGTATTCCTCGATGTTCCAGTCGCGGAAGGCCGGGCTCAGCCAGATGTTGAGCCACGACATGAACACCGAATCCACATCCAGATGATGCTTGCCGAGGCGGGCGGCGAGGTCGGTGGTCTTCCAGGCCTCGCCGGCCTGCCGGATGCCAGCGATGGTCACGTCTTCCACCAGCACGTGGGGCGCCATCAGGATGATGCCGGACAGCGGCCGCGTGGTGCCGCCGGCGTTGATCAGCGAAATGCTGCCACCGTCGCTGTGGCCGAACAGGAAAGGCCGATCCAGATCCAGCGCGTCGAGCAGCGCGGGCAGCGCCATCAGCGCTTCGTCGTGCATGTAGCGGGGTGTGCGGGCTTCACCGCGGCGGGGCGTGGAGCGGCCGTAACCGTAGCGCGAATACACGATGGCCTCGCAGCCGGTGGCATCGGCGACCCGCTGGGGAAAATCCCGCCACATGGAAATCGACCCCAGCCCCTCGTGCAGAAAGACGATCGCCGGTGCGCCAGGGCGCGGGTGGGCCGAGACGAGGCGGACGATCTCCAGATCCGTGTCGTGAATGCGCAGGGTTTTCATTGTTATGGTTCTCGAGGCGGTTCGAAAACTCCGATTATTGCCCACCGGGCGGCGGCCCCGAAGTGCAGCTACGGACAGACTTCGACGAAATGCGGTCAATTTCATCGAAGGGCTTCCAATGTCTCAAAAGGTGTGTATAATCTCGATCTCTCAAGTGCGCCCGTAGCTCAGTTGGATAGAGTACTTGGCTACGAACCAAGGGGTCGTGGGTTCGAATCCTGCCGGGCGCGCCAGTTTTAAACTGGTTTGAGACGTTGGAAAACGAGTCGCTTAGATGCGGCTCTTTTCAACTGAAGGAGGGCAAGTCTCTCCGCCGCTTTGTCGGCAAAATGTGAGTTTAGCGCCCGTAGCTCAGTTGGATAGAGTACTTGGCTACGAACCAAGGGGTCGTGGGTTCGAATCCTGCCGGGCGCGCCAAAACGTGAAAGGGACTGCAGAAATGCAGTCCCTTTTTGCGTTGGGGAATTGCCCTGCGTTGTGCGGAAGACCTGTGCCGAAAAGTTGATCTGCCTCAGTTTCTTTTAAATAGAAATAATTATCATTACCAAAAATATTTGATAGAGGCGGTCAAATGCGCTTTTGCGGACGGCATCTTGCGTGCGGGTTGTTGATGGCTTTCTTTGCCGCTTGCGCGACGGCGGACCCCGAAATCATGGTTCACGAGGCCGATCTTGCCAATCGGGGCGAGGTGGTCACGTCGCTGCATGCCAATCATGCCTGGCAGGGGCGCCGCTTCTCCGACGACGGTACCTGGCCGGCCCACCGGCTGACGTACGTGATGGCGGAGTTTGCCACCGGCCTGGTGCCTGGCTGGGAGGCTGGCGTGCATCTGCCGGTGATGCGCGGTGGCGTCGATGGCGCCTCGTCGGACAACGGCGCCTGGGGCGCGTCGGCCATCATGTTCCGTCTCAAGCACATCCGCCGAATCGGCGAAAACGGGTTCTACGGCTTCAATGCCGAGTACGACATCAATGCCCGCCGCTACGTGCGCGACCCCCGCGGCGCGGAGTTCCGCGGCATCGTCGGCTTTGACGGCGAGCGTGTGCGGATCACCGCCAACCCGCATCTGATGTGGGGCTGGGGCCGCGAGGGCAGCCCCCGGTCGCCCGATCTCAACCTCGATCTGAAGGTCTTGTACAAGGCGTCCGAAACCCTCGCCTGGGGTGTCGAGGCCTACACCGACGGTGGGCGGGTCAATCGCCTGAGGCCGGGGGACGGCGACCGGACGATCTATCTGGTGACCGAGTTCGAAACCCGGATCGGCGCCATCCACGTGGGTCTGGGGCAGGGCTTCAAGGAGACGCCGGAGCGTTACCTGCTGAAAGGGGTGTGGACGACGCGCTTCTGAGGCGCGCGACGTCCGTGCCGGTGACCGCTCAGAGGAAGCGGTCGAGCATCTTCTTGCTGTGGGCGTCGAGGGCGTAGCGGTCGCGGATCAGGAAGTTGATGCCGCGACTGTCGGCGATCAGCAGCGCCGGGCGCACCAGCCGGCGGATGTCTTCCTCGCCCTTGAGCACCAGGCTGGTGGGGCCGCGGTCGGTGTCCACTTCCCAGGTGCTGGGGGTGGCGAAGCTGGAGACCGAGCGGATGCGCTCAATCACCGGCATGAACTCGCGGGTGGAAAGATCGGCTTCGAGCACTTCGCGGCTGGCCGGCGAGAGATCGGCGATGCGGGTGATCCAGGCGACTTCCTCGCCCTCGGCGTTGACGAGGCCGATGCCTTCGGTGGGCGCTGCGATGGGGAAGGAGCGGACCGGATTGACCTGCTGGCGGGTGCCGTCCGGTGCCACGAAGACCAGCTGGCCAAAGCTGTTGCGTTCGAGAGTGATGGTGTGGGTCATGGCGGGCCTCAGGCGTTGGCGTGTTCGCGGTGCGGCGGGACGACGGGCTTGTCGGCGCCGATGGCGACATCGTCGAGCTTGCGCGTCTGGGCTTCGTAAAGACGGAAGTAGGCGCCCTGTTTTTCCATCAGCGCGTCGTGGTTGCCGATCTCGACGATCTGGCCCCGGTCGAGCACGACCAGCCGGTCGGCCTTGCGCAGGGTGGACAGGCGGTGGGCGATGGCGATGGTGGTACGGCCGCGGATGAGGTTTTCGAGCGCAGCCTGGATTTCCATTTCGGTTTCGGTATCGACGGCCGAGGTGGCTTCGTCGAGGATCAGGATGCGCGGGTCGATCAGGAGCGCGCGGGCGATGGAGATGCGCTGGCGCTCGCCGCCGGAGAGCGCCTGGCCACGCTCACCCACCAGCGAGTCGTAGCCGTGGGGCAGACGCATGATGAAGTCGTGGGCGTGGGCCGCGCGGGCGGCGGAGATGATCTCGTCGCGGGTGGCGTCGGGCTTGCCGTAGGCGATGTTCTCGGCAATGGTGCCGAAGAACAGGAAGGGCTCCTGGAGCACCAGGCCGATGTTGCGGCGGTATTCGGACACCGGCACCGCGCGCACGTCGATGCCTTCGATGCGGATCGAGCCGTCGGTCACGTCGTAGAAGCGGCAGATCAGGTTGACCAGGGTGCTCTTGCCGGAACCCGAATGGCCGACCAGGCCGATCATCTCGCCGGGCTGGATCGACAGGTCGACACCCCGCAGGATGGTGCGGTTGCCGTGGCGGAAGCCGACCTTGCGACACTCGATGGCGCCGGTGACGGCAGGCAGGTGCTGGGGCTTGGCGGGCTCGGGCACGCTGGAGACGTGGTCGAGGATGTCGAAGATGCGCTTGGCGCCGGCGGCGGCCTTCTGGGTGAAGGACACGATGCGGCTCATGGAATCCAGCCGGGTGTAGAAGCGCGAGATGTAGGTGAGGAAGGCGGTGAGCACGCCGACGGTGATCGACTTGTCGGCCACCAGCCAGATGCCGAAACCCCACACGATGAGCAGGCCGACTTCGGTGGCGAGGGTGACGGTGGGCGAGAACACCGACCAGATGCGATTGACCCGGTCGTTCACCTGAAGGTTGTGCATGTTGGCATCCTTGAAGCGATTGACCTCGCGCTTTTCCTGGGCGAATGCCTTGACGACGCGGATGCCGGGGATGGTGTCGGCGAGCACGCTGGTGACTTCGGACCACACCCGGTCGACCTGTTCGAAGCCGTAGCGCAGTCGGTCGCGCACGGCGTGGATCAGCCATGCGATGAAGGGCAGCGGCACCAGCGTGACGACGGCCAGCCAGGGGTTGATCGAGATGAGGATCGCCGCGGTCATGGTGATCATCAGCACGTCGGTGGCGAAGTCCAGCAGCTGCAGCGACAGGAACAGCGTGATCCGGTCGGTTTCGGCGCCGATCCGCGACATCAGGTCGCCGGTGCGCTTGCCGCCGAAGTATTCGAGCGACAGGCCCTGGAGGTGCTCATAGGTGGTGATCCGCAGGTCGGCGCCGATGCGTTCGCTGGCCAGGGCGAGGATGTAGGTCTTGGCCCAACCGAGGCTCCAGGCCACCAGCGCGGCGGCGAACAGGCCGCCGAGCAGCATCATGACCTTGTGGGTGTCGATGGGCACGCCGTTCTGGAAGGGGATCAGCACCTCGTCCATCAGCGGCATGGTGAGGTAGGGCGGGACCAGCGTAGCGCCGGTGGACAGCAGGGTGAGGATGAAACCGGCCAGCAGCTGGCCCTTGTACGGCCGGGCAAAGCGCCACAGGCGCAGCAGCGTCCAGGTGGACGGCGGGGTGTGGATCTCCCGGGCGCAGGTGGGGCATTCGTCGGTGCCCGGAGGCAGCGGCGCATCGCAGGTGGGGCAGGTGAGGGGCTCGGGCGGTGCCGGCTGGCGGCCGGCGAGCACGCATTCGAGCTGGGCCTTGAAGCGGTCGGCCAGGTTGTGGGCGGCCGGGTCGAGGGCCAGGGTGAAACGCCAGCCGTCGAGTCTTGCAGTGGCGTCGATCAGGTCGAGGCTGGCGACCCCGGCCTGATCCCGGTGACGCAGCACCATGCCGTCGCGGAATTCCCACGACCGCCAGTCCTGCGTCTCGTGATCCCAGCCGAGGAGCCGCTTCGAGGTGAGCGCGACGAGGCCGCTGCGAAACTGCAGGCGGGTGTCGAGATCGAGGGCGAGGCTGGCGAGCACCTTTTCGTCCGGCGCCAGGGCGGCGTCGAGGCGGGGGCGCCACGCGTCGGGTACGGCGGGCCCCAGGTAGTCGGAATAGGCGGGAGCGGTGTGAACGTGGGGGGAGGACTCGGAATTCATCTTGGGGACGCGATAAGGCCACAGCAAACGGCCAGCGTAGGGCAAAATTGCGAGCGAAGTTTACTGACTCGTTACAAGCGCGTATACCCGCATCGGGGCGTGGCTGCCTCACGTTGCGAATATTTTTGCGGTCGGTAATCCGGCAAGCCTTTGCTGCGTTATGCCCGGATCAGGCCCGAATTTGAAAGCCCAGCCTGCACGTTCGTTATCTCCACACCTTGCCCATGACCAACAAAACGATCGACTTCCTCAATATCCTCCACCTGCGCGGGCCGAACATCTGGACCTACCGCTCGGTTCTTGAAGCATGGGTCGATATCCACGACCTGGAAGATTGCCCGTCCAACGTCATCCCCGGCCTGCCCGACCGCCTCACGAAGATGCTGCCGACGCTGATCGAGCACCGCTGCAGCATCGGCGAGCGGGGCGGCTTCGTCAAACGCCTGCACGACGGCACCTGGCCCGGTCACATCCTCGAACACGTCACCCTCGAACTGCAGAACCTCGCCGGGATGTCTGGCGGCTTCGGCAAGGCCCGCGAGACCTCCGAGCGCGGGGTGTACAAGGTCGTCATCCGCGCCTGGCAGAAGGACGTGTCGCTGGCCGCCCTCAACATGGGCCGCGATCTGCTGATGGCCGCCATCGAGGATCGCCCCTACGACGTGGATGCAGCCGTCGCCAAGCTGCGCGACCTGGTGGACGACTACATGCTCGGCCCCAGCACCCGCTGCATCGTCGAAGCCGCGGCCGACAAGGACCGCCGCATTCCCTACATCCGCCTGCTGGCCGAGGCCAACCTCGTGCAGCTGGGCTATGGCGCGCGCCAGCGCCGCATCTGGACGGCCGAGACCGACCGCACCCCGGCCATCGCCGAGAGCATCGCCAGCGAGAAGGATCTCACCAAGACCCTGCTGTCCTCCTGCGGCGTGCCGGTGCCCGAGGGCGAGGTGGTCGCCAGCGTCGAGGAAGCCATCTCGGCGGCCGAGGACATCGGCTACCCGGTGGTGGTCAAGCCCACCGACGGCAACCACGCCCGCGGCGTGTTCACCAACATCATGACCGCCGAAGAGGTCGCCGCGGCCTTCCCGCTGGCCGCCGCCGAGGGCTCCGAGGTGATGGTCGAGCGCTTCATCAGGGGCACCGAGCACCGCATCCTGGTGGTGGGTGGCAAGATGGTCGCCGCCAACATGGGCGAGGCCGTGTCGGTGATCGGCGACGGCAAATCGACGATCGACGAGCTCATCGAAACCCAGATCAACACCGATCCGCGCCGCGGCGTCGAGCACGAGTTCCCGCTGTACGTCATCAGCCTGGATCGCTTCCCGGCCGCCAAGATGGAAGTCGAGCGTCAGGGCTTTACCGGCAGCTCGGTGCCGCCGGAAGGCCACGAGGTGATGATCGTCCGTACCAGCAACATGGCCTTCGACGTGACCGACGAGGTGCACCCCGACACCGCCGAGCTGGCCTGTCTGGCCGCGCGCATCGTCGGCCTCGACATCGCTGGCATCGATCTGGTCTGCGAGGACATCTCCAAGCCGCTGGATCAGCAGCGCGGCGCCATCGTCGAAGTCAACGCCGGCCCGGGCCTGCTGATGCACATCAAGCCGGCCGTCGGCCAGCCGCGCCCGGTGGGCGAGGCCATCGTCGCGCACCTGTTCGAGAAGGACGAGGATTCGCGCATTCCGGTGGTCGGTGTCACCGGCAGCCGCGGCAAGACCCCGGTCGCCCGCCTGATCGCCCATCTGCTGCGCCTGTCGGGCCAGTACACGGGCCTTGCCTGCAGCGAGGGCGTGTTCCTCGACGGCCGTCAGGTCGAAACCCCTGAAGGCACCAACTGGGATGCCGCCGAGCGTGTGCTGATGAACCGCTCCGTCGAGGCCGCAGTGTTCGAGAACAGCTGCCGCAGCATCCTGTCCGACGGCACGGTGTACGACCGCTGCCTGGTGGGCGTGGTCACAAACGTCGATCCCGAGATGCACTTCGGCGAGTTCTACATCGACTCCGCCGAGAAGGTCTGGAACGTCTTCCGCACCCAGGTCGATCTGGTGCTCTCCTATGGTGTCGCGGTGCTCAACGCCGAAGACCCGGCGGTGGTCGAGATGGCCCCGCTGTCCGACGGCGAGGTGATCTTCTATGGCGTGGATGGCAACAACGAAGCCATCGTCGCCGCCCGCGCCGAAGGCAAGCGCGCGGTGTTCGTGAAGGACGGCGCGATCGTCCTCGCCACGGGTGCCGAGGAAGTGCCGGTGGCCCGTCTGGCCCGCATCGCCATGCTGGCGAACGGTGCCGGCGAGAAGCCGGGCGTGCTGTCCAACCTGCTGGGTGCGGTGGCTGGCGCGTGGGCGCTGGGCGTGGCGCCGGACATCATCCGCGCCGGCGTCAAGCCCTACGACCCGACCGCACCGCTGCGCGCCGACTGAACCCGGACGAGCCTACGAGATACGCGGCCGCCGGCATGGTGGTCGCCAGAACAAAGAGACAAGGACAGTCATCCATGGAAGTTTCCCGCATCCGTGCGCTGCGCGGCCCCAACCTGTGGAGCCGGCACACCGCGATCGAAGCCATCGTGTCGTGCACCGAAAGCGAACGTGACATCGATTCCATCCCCGGCTACGAGCCGCGCCTGCGCAATCTGTTCCCCGAAATGGGTTTCCTCGAGACCGACGGCCATCAGGGCTCGATCTCCATGGCCCAGGCCCTGGAGCTCGCCGCCCTCGGCCTGCAGGCCTGCGCCGGTTGCCCGGTAACCTTCAGCCGCACCGCCGCCACCCTCGAGAAGGGCGTGTATCAGGTGGTGGTGGAATACACCGAAGAGAAGGTCGGCCGGCTGGCCTTCGAGCTGGCGATGGAGCTCATCAGCGCCGCCGCCACTGAAGACGGCGTGTTCGATCTGGCCGGCGCGCTGGCCCGCCTCCAGGAGCTCGACGAGGACGTGCGCCTCGGCCCGTCCACCGGCTCCATCGTCCAGGCCGCCGTGGCCCGGGGCATTCCGTACCGCCGCCTGACCGAAGGCAGCCTCGTGCAGTTTGGCTGGGGCAGCAAGCAGCGCCGCATCCAGGCCGCCGAAACCGACCTGACCAGCGCCGTGGCCGAAGCCATCGCCCAGGACAAGGAGCTCACCAAGACCCTGCTGCGCGCTGCCGGCGTGCCGGTGCCGCTGGGCCGCTCGGTCAATGACGCCGAAGACGCCTGGCTCGCCGCCCGCGAGATTGGCGGGCTGGTGGTGGTCAAGCCGCGTGACGGCAACCAGGGCAAGGGCGTGGCGGTCAAGCTGCGTACCAAGGAAGAAGTCCAGGCCGCCTTCAAGGTCGCCTACGAGATCAGCGACGACGTGATGGTCGAGCGCTACCTGCCGGGCCACGATTACCGCTTCCTGGTGATCGGCGACAAGCTGGTGGCCGCGGCCCGCCGCGAGCCGCCGCTGGTGATCGGCGACGGCAAGCTGACCATCCGCCAGCTGGTCGAGAAGGTGAACGCCGATCCGCGCCGCGGCACCGGCCACGCCACCTCGCTCACCAAGATCCGCTTCGACGAGATCGCCATCGCCACCCTCGAGAAGCAGGGCTTCAGCGCCGAATCCGTGCCGCCCAAGGGCAAGCGGGTGATCCTGCGCAACAACGCCAACCTGTCCACCGGCGGCACCGCCACCGACGTGACCGACGACGTCCACCCCGAAGTCGCCGAGCGTGCCATCGCTGCGGCCAAGAACATCGGCCTCGACATCTGCGGCGTCGACGTGGTGTGCGAGAACGTGCTCGAACCCCTCGAAGCCCAGAGCGGCGGCATCGTCGAATGCAACGCCGCGCCGGGCCTGCGGATGCACCTCCAGCCGTCCTACGGCAAGGGGCGTCCGGTGGGCGAGGCGATCATCGCCAACATGTTCAAGCCCGGCGAGGATGGCCGCATTCCGGTGGTGGCCGTCGCCGGCACCAACGGCAAGACGACCACAGTGCGCCTCACCGCCCATCTGCTGGGCGTGGCGGGCAACACCGTGGGCATGACCAACTCCGACGGCGTGTACGTGGGCAAGCGGCGCATCGACACCGGTGACTGCTCCGGCCCGCGCAGCGCCCGCAACATCCTGCTGCACCCGGACGTGGACGCCGCGGTGTTCGAGACCGCCCGCGGCGGCGTGCTCCGTGAAGGCCTCGCCTTCGACCGCTGCGACGTGGCCGTGGTGACCAACATCGGCATGGGCGATCACCTGGGCCTGTCGTACATCAGCACGGTCGAAGACCTCGCCGTGGTGAAGCGCGTGATCGTCCAGAACGTGGCGCCCCACGGCACCGCGGTGCTCAACGCGGCCGACCCGATGGTCGTCAAGATGGCCGGCGCCTGCCCGGGCTCGGTGATGTTCTTCGCGGTCGATCCGGCCAATCACGTGCTCGCCACCCACCGCGCCCAGGGGCGTCGGGTGGTGTTCGTGGATGGCGGTGACATCGTGGCCTTTGAAGGCGGCGAGAAGTTCCGCGTGTCGCTGGCCGGCATCCCGATCACCCGCAACGGCACCATCAGCTTCCAGATCGAGAACGCGATGGCCTCGCTGGCAGCCGGCTGGGCGCTGGGCCTGGATGTGGAGACCATCCGCAAGGGCATGGCGACCTTCGTGAATGACGCCGCCACCGCGCCGGGCCGCTTCAACGTGTTCGACTACAAGGGCGCCACCCTGATTGCCGACTACGGCCACAACCCGGACGCGATCCTGGCGCTGGTGCAGGCCATCGAGAGCATGCCCGCCAAGCGTCGCTCGGTGGTCATCAGCGGCGCGGGCGACCGCCGCGACGAGGACATCCGCGAGCAGACCCGCATCCTCGGCAAGGTGTTCGACGACGTGGTGCTGTACCAGGACGAATGCCAGCGCGGCCGGGCCGACGGCGAAGTGCTGGCGCTGCTCCGCCAGGGCCTCGAAGGCGCGCCGCGCACCCGCGACGTGTGCGAGATCCGCGGCGAGTTCCTGGCCATCGACACCGCGCTGGGCAAGCTCGACAACGGCGACCTGTGCCTGATCCTGATCGACCAGGTGGAGGAAGCGCTGGAGCACATCGCCAAGCGCATCGCCGAGCTGGGCTGATCGCTTGGGATTGTTGCTGATCTGGCAACAATCCCGCGCTGATTGTTGCGCTCAGCGGTCGGGTTTCACGCAAGCACCGGTTTTACGCAAAAGCCTTCTGCCAGTTGGTGGAAGGCTTTTGTGCGTTCACGGCGGTGTTCTTCGCTCCAGCCCAGTTCGTCGGCCAGGATGGCGGCCACCGGCGCGGCGGCTTCGATGGCGGCCCGTGCGTCGACGAACAGCGCCCGGTGGCGGCGGGCGAGGATGTCCTCCACGTCCCGCGCCAGCTCGAAACGCACCGCGTGGCGCACCTCGGCTTCGGTGAGCGTCAGCCGCGGGTGGAGCCGCACGCCGTCGCCGGGCAGGGCGTCGGCCAGCGGACGGTCGGTGCCGAGCACGTCGTCGGACGGCCCGGCGGTAGCGCCGTGGAGATGCAGCGTGGCCGTGGTGCTGGGGCGGCGGGCGAGCCGGGCGACGGCCTCCGCCTGATCGACGATCTGCCGGGCCATGTGGCGGTAGGTCGTCCATTTGCCGCCCGCCACCGACACCAGCCCGGTGGGTGAGCTGCGGATTACGTGCTCCCGCGACAGCGCGGCGGTGCTGCCGTTCTTGTCCGCACCGATCAGCGGGCGCAGCCCGGCAAAGCAGCTGCGCACATCGGCCCGGGTGGGGGCGCGGCTCAGGTAGCGGCCGGCGGTGGCGAGGATGAAGTCGATTTCCTCGTCGAGGGGCAGGGGCTCGAGCGGCGTGTCGGCGCGTGGCGTGTCGGTGGTGCCGAGCAGCACCTTGCCCTGCCAGGGAATCGCGAACAGCACGCGGCCGTCGGGAGTCTGGGGAATCAGCAGGGCGGTGTCGGTGGGGAGAAAATCCCGGTCGATCACCAGATGGGCACCCTGGCTCGGGGCCAGCTGGGGCGGCGCCTCGGGGCTGTCGAGGCGGCGCACGTCGTCGGCCCACACGCCGGCGGCGTTGATGACGACCTTGGCCTCGATGGCGAAGACTTCACCGGTTTCGGCATCCCGCGCGTCGACGCCGGTGATGCGGCCCGCGGCGTGGCGCAGGCCGGTGACGGGCAGGTAGTTGAGCGCCAGCCCGCCCAGGTCGAACACCGTGCGCATCAGGGTGACGGCGAGGCGGGCGTCGTCGAAGCGGGCGTCGTGATAGGCGATGCCGCCGACGAGGCCTTCCCGGCGCACGCCGGGCAGCGCGGCGAGGGTATCGGTGGGCGACAGCAGCCGGCTCGGGCCCAGGCTGTGCCGCCCGGCCAGCCAGTCGTAGGCGGTGAGCCCGACGCCGAGCATCAGCCTGTCCCATTGCCGATACACCGGCACCACGAAGCGCTGGGGATGGACGAGGTGAGGCGCGTTGGCGAGGAGGATCGAGCGCTCGGCCAGGGCTTCACGGACGAGGCCGATCCGCCCCTGGGCGAGGTAGCGCACGCCGCCGTGGATCAGCTTGGTGGAGCGGGAGCTGGTGCCTTTGGCAAAGTCGTGGGCTTCGAGGAGCAGGGTGAGATGGCCGCGGGCGGCGGCATCCACCGCGCAGCCAAGGCCCGTGGCGCCGCCGCCGATCACCAGCACGTCCCAGCAGGGCGTGGTGCGCAGGTGGGTGAGCAGGGCGGGCCGGCGCATGGCGGGTCAGCCGGTGGCCCAGTCGCGGGTGCGCTCGACGGCCCGGTGCCATTCGGCCAGCC
>NZ_BSPX01000053.1:0-34070 GCF_030161255.1 Zoogloea oryzae | reverse complement strand
CCGCCACCGGGGCGGGCGCAGGGGCGGCAGCGGCGGCCTGGGCCTGGCTGCGGGCGCGCTGCAGGCTCGCCACATCGCCGGCCGGCAAGGCGAGGATCTCGACGCCGCCATTGGCCGCACGGTTGGCAAGCACCACGGCATCCGGACCGAGGTCGTCCTTCAGCATGCGAAGGGCCTCGCGGGCGGTTTTTGCAAAGTAGCGCTTGACGTTCATGCTCCTGTCTCCGGGGTACGAAGGCTTTCACGGGATCGGCGTGGGCACTTCGGTACGTTTGATTATCCGTAGCCAGCCGTCTTTCGATGGCCGGGAAAAGACAGGTTTTAGGGTGCTATTCCTCCAGCGAACCCCAATGACGCCCATTTCGGGCGTCGTGCAGGCGAGGTCAGGCGGTGGGAGAGATCATCGCCGAGACGCGGATCAGGCGGGTCTCGGGCACTTCGGAGTTGGCCACCACCTTGAGGGTGGGCACGCTGCGGCGCAGGAAGCGCGACAGCAGCCAGCGCAGCGGCGCCGGCACCAGCAGCACCGGCGGCAGGCCGATGTCTTCCATGCGCTGGGCGGCAGCGGCGGTTTCGCGCAGCAGGGTGTCGGCGAGGCCCGGCTCGATGGCGCCGCCTTCCGGCCCGCCGCCGCCCATGGCCTGCATCAGCACCCGCTCGAGGCCCGGATCGAGGGCCATCACCTGCACCTCGCCGCTGCCCGGGAAGAGGCTCTGGACGA
This sequence comes from Zoogloea oryzae, assembly GCF_030161255.1. NCBI lineage: Bacteria > Pseudomonadati > Pseudomonadota > Betaproteobacteria > Rhodocyclales > Zoogloeaceae > Zoogloea > Zoogloea oryzae. Next base: position 33,349 of record NZ_BSPX01000053.1, on the reverse strand, counting down.
TCGCCCGACCCAGGGCCTGGCGCACGCGGGACGTGAGTTCCAGCGGATCCTGGACCCGCGGCGCGAACTCGGCCAGCACCTCGACGATGGAGCGCATGTCGCGGATGTTGACGCCTTCGTCGAGGAGGTTCTGCAGCACCCGCTGCACGGTGGCCAGCGGCAGCAGCTTGGGCACCAGGTCTTCCACCAGCTTGGGGCTGTCCTTGGCGATGTGGTCGAGGAGCGCCTGGGTCTCGGCACGGCCGAGGAGCTCCGGCGCGTGGCTGAGGATCAGGTGGTTGAGGTGGGTCGCCACCACGGTGCTGGCGTCCACCACCGTGTAGCCCAGCGCGTGGGCCTGCTCCCGCTGGCTGGCGTCAATCCACACCGCGGGCAGGCCGAAGGCCGGGTCGGTGGTTTCGCGGCCGGCGAGCGGGCCGGACACCCGCCCCGGGTTGATCGCCATGAACTGCCCGGGAAACGCGCTGCCGGTGCCGATCTCGACGCCCTTCAGCACGATGCGGTAGGCGTTGGGCTTGAGCTCCAGGTTGTCGCGGATATGCACCGGCGCGGCAAGGAAGCCGATGTCCCGCGCGAACTTCTTGCGCAGGCCGCGGATGCGCTTGAGGAGCTCGCCGTCCTGGCCCTTGTCGACCATCGGGATCAGCCGGTAGCCCACTTCGAGGCCCAGCACATCCACCGGGGTGACGTCCGACCAGCTGGCTTCCTGGCTCTCGGCCGGCACCACCGGCGCGGCGACAGGGGCCTCTGCCTCTTCGATGGCGGCCTGCTTGATGCCGCCCCGCCAGGCCATGTAGCCCAGCCCGCTGGCCAGCATCAGGAACACGAAGTTGGGCATGCCCGGGATCAGACCAAGGATGCCCAGGATCGCCGCGGTGAGCACCAGCACCTGCGGGTTGGAGAACACCTGGCCGATCACCTGCGACCCCATGTCCCCGTCGTCGCCCACCCGCGACACCACCAGACCGGCCGCCACCGAGATGATCAGCGCCGGCAGCTGGGCCACCAGGCCGTCGCCGATGGTCAGCAGGGTGTAGTTGGTGGCCGCCTGACCCAGCTCCATGTTGTGCTGGAGCACGCCGACGATCAGCCCACCGATCACGTTGATGCCGAGAATCAGGATGCCCGCCACCGCGTCACCGCGGACGAACTTGGACGCACCGTCCATCGCGCCGTAGAAATCCGCCTCCTGGGAGGTCTCGGCCCGGCGCTTCTTGGCTTCCTTCTCGTCGATGAGGCCGGCGTTGAGGTCGGCGTCGATGGCCATCTGCTTGCCGGGCATGGCGTCGAGGGTGAAGCGCGCGCCCACTTCGGCAATCCGCCCGGCGCCCTTGGTGATCACCACGAAGTTGATCACCGTGAGGATGATGAACACCACCAGGCCCACAGCGGTGTTGCCGCCGACAAGGAAGTGGCCGAAGGCCTCGATCACCTTGCCCGCCGCGTCGGGGCCGGTGTGGCCTTCGAGCAGCACGATCCGCGTCGAGGCCACGTTGAGCGACAGGCGCAGCAGCGTCGTGACCAGCAGCACCGTGGGGAACACCGAGAAATCCAGCGGCTTCTTGGTGTACATCGCCACCAGCATCACCATCACCGACACCGCGATGTTGAAGGTGAACATCAGGTCGAGCACGAAGGCCGGTAGCGGCAGCACCATCATCGACAGAACGAGGATGATGAGCAGCGGCCCGGCGAGCGTGCGGATGTTGCTCGGGGCGAAAAGGGTGCGCAGGTTCAGACTACTGTTCATGCTCCGGATGGTCGCTCAAGCGACCTCCGGGGAAAGGGCGGAAGTGAGGGGGAAAGCGGGGGTAATTCGGGGGTGAATCGACGGGGCAGACGACGCCCCGCGCGGCTTTCGCGCCGCCTCGACGGCATCGGCCGGGGCGCCGCCCTGCCCCACGCCTCTCAGGGTGCCGGCTCGCCCGGCCCCGGGTCCATGCCCTCGGGCACCGCGAGGGCGCCGGGCACGTCGGGCGGGAGGCCGCCTTCGGCGATCCAGTGGTTGAGCTGAAAAACCCAGGCCATCACCTCGGCGACCACCGTGTAGAGGGCGGCGGGGATCTGCTGTTCGAGCTCGCAGTGGGCGAACAGCGCGCGGGCGAGCGGCGGGGCTTCGAGAATGGGAACGTTGTGCTCGCGGGCCAGTTCGCGGATCTTGCCGGCGACGACATCGGCGCCCTTGGCCACGACGATGGGTGCGCCGGCCCGATCGGGGTCGTACTTGAGGGCCACGGCGTAGTGGGTCGGGTTGGTGACCACCACGTCGGCGGTGGGCACGTTGCTCATCATGCGACGGCGGGACATCTCGCGCTGGGCGGCGCGGATGCGCGCCTTGATCTGCGGGTCGCCTTCCTGCTCCTTCATTTCCTGGCGCAGCTCGTCCTTGGTCATGCGCAGGCGGCGGTGGTATTCCCACAGCTGGAAGGGCACGTCGATGGCGGCGATCACCGCCAGGCTGCCGACGATCAGCAGGGCAGACAGCAGCACCAGGCTGGCAAAGTCGTCCATGCTGGTGGCGAGCGGCTGGAGCATCAGGGAGAACAGGTGGTCACGCTCCCGCCACACCACCCACACCCCCACGCTGGCCACCAGCACCGACTTGAGGGTGGCCTTCACCAGCTCGGCCAGGCCGTGGGTGGAGAACATCCGCCCCAGGCCCTGCAGGGGATCGAGGCGGGTGAGGTCGAACTTGAGCGCGCTGGTGGAGAACACCCAGCCGCCCATCAGGAAGGGCGTGACCAGCGCCGCGACCACCGAGGCCAGCAGCAGGGGCGCGATGGTGAGGAGTCCGTCGGTGGCGAGCTGGGCGAGCACCTGCTGCATGCCCTCGGGCTCGAAGGCTTTCTGGCGTTCGAAGTTGAGCCCGCTGCGGACGAGCTCCATCATCCGGTGCCCGCCCCAGCGCCCCAGCACATACAGGGCGGCCACACCGACCATCAGCGAGATGAAGGTGGCCAGCTCGCGGGAATGGGGAACCTGCCCTTCCTCGCGGGCCTGCTCCAGTCTTCGCGCTGATGCTGATTCTGTTTTTTCGAGGTCGCTGTCTTCAGCCACGGCCCGCTCGACGGTCGTTCAGATGGTGCAACGATACCGGCTTCCGGTGGCGGACAAGGCGACGAACAGATGGGGATTGGAGGGGTAATTCGAGGGAGTGGAGCGTGGGGAATGGGAAATGGGAAATGGGGCTGTGCTGATAAGTGGTGCGCTGTCGTTTGGCTGCACCCACTCCCCACTCCCCACTCCCCACTCCCCACTTCCTACTTCCTACTTCCTCTTACCCGCTCCCCGTTGGCCGTTCAGGCGGCCTGCCCGCTGGCGAGCAGGTCGCGCAGACCGCTGGTTTCCCGGTGCAGTTCGCCGAGCCTGGCGCTGAGCAGCATCAGCTGGTCTTCTAGCAAGCTGAACAACGCGCGGCTGGCCTGCAGCGGGCTGCCGGCCAGCAGTCGGGTGGCGTCGATGTGGGCCTGGAATTCGGTGAGTTCCTGGGCCTGCTGGGGATGGAGGGCGATGCACTGACGCAGGAGCTGCTCGCGGGCACGAAAGAACCCGGGCGGGTCCTGCTCGGCGAGGTCTTTCCAGTAATCGAAGTCGAAGTCACCCATCTGCGCTCTCCCGGCCCATCCAGGCTCCGGTGCCGGAACGGCAACGGGCGGGGGCGGTCAGGAACGATCCTAACCGAGCCCCGCCCTGGGTCGAGCGGCGAAATTCACGCCATCTTGTTGCAGAGTGTTGCGCTGTGGAGGATGTCTCAGCGCGGGCTTCGTGTCTCCGTTACGTAGTTCTCACTCCGCGATCAGGCCGCGAGGGCCGGCAGTTCGAGGTGGGCGAGGAGCACTCGACGGGAGACGCCGCGGGTGTCGCCCATCGCGCCGAGAAGCTCTTTCATGTCGAGGATCAGCACGATCTGGCCGTTGGACAAGGTGGTGACCCCGGCAACACCCTTCGGACGGAAGTCGTCGAGGGACTTGATCACCGCGTCTTCGCGGCCGGCAAAGCTGTCGATGGCGAGGATGAAGCTCTGCTCGGCGCTCTGCATGAGCACGCCGTATTCGGGCGTCTGGTTCTGCTCCCAGCCCAGCAGGGTCGAGAGCGGCATGATCGGCAGGACTTCGCCCCGCACGACCATGGTGGCGCGGCCGCCGACTTCCTGCACTTCGGCGGGCTCGATCGGGAGGATCTCGCGGACCATCGACAGGGGCACGGCGAAGGGCTGATCGCCCAGACGCACCAGCAGCACCGGGAGGATCGCCAGGGTGAGCGGCAGGCTGATGATGAAGGTGGTGCCCTTGCCCATGCTCGAGCGGATGTCGATGGAGCCGTTGAGCTTCTGGATGTTGGTGCGCACCACGTCCATGCCCACGCCGCGGCCGGACACGTCAGACACCTGGCTGGCCATCGAGAAGCCGGGGAGGAACACCAGGTTGTAGCTCTGGCGCTCGTCCATGGTGTTGGCTTCCTCATCGGTGATGAGGCCCTTCTCGACCGCCTTGGCGCGCAGCTTCTCGGCGTTCATCCCGCGGCCGTCGTCGGCCACCAGGATCACGATGTGGTCGCCTTCCTGGCGGGCTTCGAGGCGGACGATGGATTTCTCGGGCTTGCCGTTGGCGAGGCGCTCCTGGGTTTCCTCGACGCCGTGGTCCACCGCGTTGCGGATGAGGTGGATGATCGGATCGGACAGATCCTCGATCATCGTCTTGTCGATCTCGGTGTCTTCGCCGGAGAGCACCAGCTCCACGTCCTTGCCCAGGTTGCGGGCCAGATCGCGGGCGATGCGCGGGTATTTCTGGAACAGCCGGCCGATGGGCTGCATGCGGGTCTTCATCACCGCGTTCTGCAGGTCGGACACCAGCAGGTCGAGCTGGCTCACCGCCAGATCAAGGGCGTGCAGGGTCTCGGTGTCGCTGCGGCCGTTGAGTATGTCGCTGCGCAGGGCGTTGAGGCGGTTCTTGGTGAGGCCGATCTCGCCGGACAGGTTGAGCACCTGGTCGAGGCGCGAGGTGTCCACGCGGATCGAGTTGTCGCGGGTCTTCTCGGTGTCGCGGCGGCCCACCGGGCCGCTGGCGCCGGGGCGGTCGGAGGCACGGCGGCCGACGGCGGCCTTGATGACTTCCTCTGGCGACTTGCTGGCGAGTTCGGCGTCGCTCTGATGCATGACCACCGGCGCGGGTGCGGGTGCCGGTGCAGGCACGGCCTGCAGCACGGGCGCCGCAGCCGGCGCGCTCGCCGGGGCGCCGGTGACGGCTTCGAGCAGTTCGTTCCAGTCGAGGCCATCCCCGGACAGCACCGGAGCAGGCGCAGGTGCCGGCGCGACGGCGACGGGCGCAGCCGCGGGGGCGGGCGCCGGAGCAGACGATGACGGCTGGCTCAGCTCGCCGGCGATGGCGCGGCGCAGATCCTCGATCAGGTGCGGATCGGCAGCCGGTGGCTGCACGCCCTGCTCGAGATAGCCGAACATGTCGCGCACCGAGCCGGTGGACGACAGGATCACGTCCATGATCTCGGGCGTCACGACGAGTTCGCCGTTGCGCAGGAGGTCGAAGAGGTTCTCGGTGAGGTGGCACAGGGTGACCAGCTCGGCCGCGTTGAGAAAGCCAGCACCGCCCTTGATGGTGTGGAAGCCGCGGAAGATGTCGTTCAGGAGCCCCTTGTCGTCAGGCGCCCGTTCGAGATCCACCAGCTTGTTATCCACACCGGACAGCAGATCCCCCGCTTCGACGAGGAAATCCTGCAGAAGGTCTTCCATCCCGGAAAAATCGCTCATTGCATTGCTCCTTGCGGTCTGGCCCGCGCTCGCCGGCTCAGAAACCGAGACTTTCGAGCAGGTCGTCCACCTGCTCCTGGTTCGATACCACGTCGTCCCGACCGACTGCGCTGATCACCGGACCATTCATCAGACCTTCCGGTGCCTCGGCCTTGCGTTCGGCGGGCATTGCCTCGATGAGCACCTGCAGCAGCTGCTGCTCCAGCCCCTGGGCGAGGTCCACGACCTTCTTGATGACCTGGCCGGTGAGATCCTGGAAATCCTGGGCCATCATGATTTCCATCAGCTGGGCGTTGGTTTCGCGGGTGCCGCTGACCACGCTGCCGAGGAAATCGCGGGTTTCTCCAGCCAGGGCACGGAACTCGTCGGCGCTCATCTGTCGGGCGTAGAGGCGGTCCCAGCGGGCGCGCAGGGTTTCGGCGTCGGCGTGCACCTTGTCCTGGATCGGCTTGGCGATGTCGGTGGCGTTGAGCACCTTGCTCGCAGCCTGCTCGGTCATCTCGGCGATGTAGGCCAGACGCTGGCGGGCATCGGGAATGGCGTGGGCGGCTTCCTGCAGACTGCGGTCGTAGCCCAGTTCGCGCAAGGTATCGTGGAGCTGACGGGTCATCACGCCGATCCGGTTGAATACGTTGTCGCAGCTGTGGGGACGGGCCTCACCGGCAGCAGGCGCGTCGTGGTCGTGTTCGGCGGTGTATTCCTCCGCCACGGTATCGAACAGCGCCTGCAGGTCGTCGTCGTCACCCCCCGCGACGCTGGGGCTGGCGGCAGAACTGGCGACCACTTCGAGGCGCGGCTGGGCGCTCGCGGCGGAGGGTGTTCCGGAGATGCTGTCGAACAGCGCCTGCAGATCGTCGCTGTCACCGGATTCGTCAAATTTGAGACGTTTTGCCATGATGGAACTCCGTGCTGTCGAGGGCCGTCAGGCTGCCTTCTTGCCCATCTTCTCGAAGATCTTCTCGAGCTTTTCGGAAAGGGTTGCCGCCGTGAAGGGCTTGACGATGTACCCGCTGGCACCGGCCTGGGCCGCCGCGATGATGTTTTCCTTCTTCGCTTCGGCAGTGATCATCAGCACCGGCAGGTGCTTCAGGGCCGGCGTGGCCCGGATGTTCTGCAGCAAGGTGAGGCCGTCCATGTTGGGCATGTTCCAGTCCGTCACCACGAAATCGAAGGGCAGCGAGTTGAGCTTCTGCAGCGCGATCTGCCCGTCCTCGGCCTCGTCCACGTTGGTGAAACCGAGCTCCTTGAGCAGGTTGCGGACGATGCGCCGCATGGTGGAAAAGTCATCGACTACGAGAAATTTCATCTTGGGGTCCGACATGTTGTTGATCTCCGTTCAGTCCCGGCAGGAACGCATCAGCAGGGGGCGCAGGGTTTCGGCCAGGACGTCGGCGTCGAACTTGGCGACGTAGGAATCGACACCGACACTCTTGCCCATCGCCCGATTGGCTTCGGACGACAGGGACGAGTGCATGACAACCGGAATGCCTTCGAAGCGGGCATCCGATTTGATGTTGCGGGTGAGCACGTAGCCATCCATCTCGGGCATCTCGGCGTCCACCAGGATCAGATTGACCTCCTCGCGCAGATCGATGCCGCGCTGCTGGGCGTGGCTCGCCATGCCTTCGAGACGGGTCCAGGCTTCCAGCCCGTTGAGGGCGTGCTTGTGACGAACCCCCAGCTTGTCGAGGGTTTCGGCGATCTTCTTGCGGGCCACCGCGGAGTCATCCACGAAGAAGATGTTCACGTCGTGGCCACCTTCGAGGGGATGGATCTGGCCGACCACGGCCTCGCCGAAGGTGCTCGCCAGGATGGTTTCCACATCGAGGATGGACACCAGCTTGCCGTCCTGCAGCTCGGTGATGGCGGTGATGAAGTGGTGGCCGCTGGAGGTGACGTTGTCCGGCGCGCGGACCTTGTCCCATTCGACGCGGATGATGCGATCCACCTCGTGCACCAGGAAGCCCAGGGTGCGCTTGCTGTACTCGGTGACCATCATCGAGCCGCCCAGGGGCTCGCCCGGCACGGCAATGTCCATCACCTTGGCGAGGGCCAGCACGGGGATCACGTTGCCCCGCAGCGAGATCAGCCCTTCCACGCCGGCGGGCATATTGGGGGCCTTGGTGATGAAGGGCGCCCGGGACACCTCGCGGACCTTGAACACGTTGATCCCGAAAATCTCCTGGGTTCCCAGCGAGAACAGCAGGATTTCCATGCGGTTCGAACCCGCCAGCTTGGTCCTGGCGTCCACCGACTCCAGCAACCCGCGATCGACACGATCCATGTTCATCTCGCTCCTCTTTCGCTCACGCGGCCTTGGCCGCACTGTGCTGCGTGATCAGGCGGCGCAGAACCTCCGCCAGCCGCTGCGGCTCGAATTTGGCCACGTATTCATCCACCCCGACCGAACGGCCGAGCTGCTGGTTGGACATGCCCGACAGGGACGAATGCATGATGACCGGCACCCCCTCGAAGCGTGGATCGGTCTTGATCCGCTTGGTGAGGATGTAGCCATCCATCTCGGGCATCTCCACATCGGTGAGGATCAGGGCCAGCATGTCCTTGACCTTGCGCCCGCTGCTGCTGGCATACGAGGCGAGCTTCTCGAGCTCATCCCAGGCCTGACGGCCATTGACCGAACCCACGTAGCGCACGCCAAGGGCGTCGAGAGTCCGCTCGATCTGCTTGCGGGCCACCGACGAGTCATCTGCAAAATAGACCGTGACCGGCTCGTCCGCCACAATCGGTTCGATGCCCTTGAACAGGAACTCGTCGTCGTAGCGGGTGGTCTCGGAGAGCACCTTCTCCACATCCAGCAGCATCACCAGCTTGGGGCCGGGCAGTTCGGTCACCGCGGTGACGAGCCCGCCCAGGTTGGCGGTGAGCATGTCGGGCGGCACACGCATCTGCGACCAGTCGAGGCGCAGGATGGTATCCACCGCCTCGACCAGGAAGCCCTGGGTGTGCCCGTTGTATTCGGTGACGATCATGATGTCGCGGGGGGTATCGATGCCCATCCCGGCATACTTGGCCAGGTCGACCACCGGCACCAGCACGCCCCGCAGGCTGACCATGCCTTCGACCGACGACGGCATTTCGGGCGCGGCGGTGATCGGCGGCGTGCGCATCACCTCGCGCACCTTGAAGACGTTGATGCCGAACGTCTCGCGCCGGCCGGTGCGTGAATCCAGGCCAAGGGTGAACAGCAGGATTTCCAGCTTGTTGGTGCCCGCCAGCCGGGTACGCGCGTCAATGTTCTTGAGAAGTTCCGACATCACTCGATCTCCGTCGTGGACCGCCTGCCACCCTGATGGGGCAAGCTTCGACTTGAAATAAATATCGGCGGGGTAAGAATAATCTTGAGGCTGGGAAGCGCCTCTTCGAGAGCGGCCGCAGCACCCGCGCGCCCCCGCAGGACGCGTCATGCCGCACCGCGCGTCAGGCCCTGTAACCGATCCGGAAACCGCCCCAGTGGCGGCCGTTCACGTAAATCGGCGCAGAGATGTCGTGCATGATCTCGCCGGTATCACGGCGGTAGGTCTGGATCAGGAAGGGCATCTCGTTCTTGCCGCACTGCTTGCCCACCGGATCGTCGAAGATCCGCTTGGTCCGGCTGCCCACGATGTCCTTGTTGTAGTCACCGGTGAGCGGCTGGCAGAAGCGCTTGTTGTGGGTCGGCACATAGCCGTTGCGGTCGGTGCCGATGGCATAGACCATCTCGCCGTTGCCGTCCAGCAGGCGCTCCTGGAGGCTGGGGAAGAGCCGGTCGGTGAGCGCATCGAAGCGGGTGCTGTATTTCTGCGGACGGGTGCTGGGGATCGGCTTGTAGGCTTCGTCGAACAGGTCGGCCTCGCTGATCTGCCCGCTGGCGACCGCCCGCTCGAGCATCTCGCTGATCTGGCGGGAGGCTTCGCGGACAATGTCGGGCATCTTCTTGTGTACCACCATCGCCTGTTCGCCCGCCGGCCCGAGCTTGAAGACGCGGCGGATCTCCTTCAGGTTCACCGCCAGATCACGCAGGCTGGTGGCCTCGGCGAGGGTTTCCCGCGCGCCTTCCGAGTTGTGGCCGGCCATCTCCATGATCTGCCGCACGTGGCCGGCGATCTGCTCGGCCTCGTGGCTGTGGGTGGTGATGGCGACGGCGATCGCGTCGATCTTCTCCATCGTCTGCAGCGCGCCCTGGTTGATCTGGTCCAGCGAGCTTGCTGCCCGACGCGCCAGGTCGGCCCCGGCGTGGGCCTGCACGCTGCCCACGTCGATGGCGGCGATGGCACTCTTGGTCTCGGACTGGATCGCCGAGATCATGCTGCCGATCTCCCGGGTCGCCGACGAGGTGCGTTCGGCAAGCTTGCGCACTTCATCGGCCACCACCGCGAAGCCACGCCCCTGCTCGCCGGCCCGGGCGGCTTCGATCGCCGCATTGAGCGCCAGCAGGTTGGTCTGGTCCGCAATCTCGTGGATCACCTTGACGATGCCGCTGATGGCCTCGGAGCGCTCGCCCAGCGAGGCGATCACCCGGGCCGAATCGGCCACCGAGGCAGCGATGCGCTCGATCTCCCGCGAGGCGCTGGTCGCCACCTCGCCGCCCTGCACCGACAGCTCCCGCGCCGCCTGGGCGTTGGCCGCCGTCTGGCTGGCGTGGTCGGCCACCGCATTGACGCCGGCGGTCATCTGCTCGATCGCCACGGCCATGCTCTCGGCCGCGTCGCGCTGCCCGGAGGAGCCTTCCGCCACCCGGCCGGCGTAGCCCGACAGCAGGTCGGCCGCCTCATACACCCGCTGGGCGTCGAAGATCACCTTGCCGACGATGCCCTGCAGGCTCTCGATCAGCTCGTTGAAGACCAGCTCCACCTCGCCCACGTGGCCGCCGGAGACCGGCGCGCGGCGGGAAAGGTCGCCATCCCGTTGCATCGCCCGGATGGTGTCACGCATCTCGCCCAGGGGCTGCACGAACAGCACCCGACAGGCCATGATCGTCGCCACGCCGATGAAGACCCCGAGGGCCACGCTCACGCCCACGAAGCCGGCCGTCAGCGGAGCCCCGAAGGCCAGCCCGGCTCCCGCGGCACCAATGGCTGCGCACGATCCGATGGCGCCTGAAACAAGTTGAACTCGCATGATGTCCGGCCACTCCCCTGTCTCGAACGAAGACCGGACAGCGCAGCGCGCTACCGGCAACTCGACGGGCAGCCCGGTTGGGCGGCCCACAATATCGACGTTCTTATCGACAGGCCCCCGGGGAACTTAAGGGAGACCGACAGGAGAGACACCGCCGGCGCTACTTGAGCCCGTCGGCGCCCCGTTCGGCAAGGCGGAAGACCACGTCCACCCGGTTGCCGGAACCGCTGTAGCGCACGTCCTCGCAGACCCGCAGCAGCAGCGGAATGCCGCGGCCGTGGCCCTTGAGCATTTCTTCGGTGGTCGGCTCGCGCATGGCTTCCGCCACCTGCTGCTCGTGGTCGAAACCGGGGCCGGTATCGACGCAGCCGATGTGCAGCATCGGCGCCCGGTCGAGGCTCTGACGCAGGGTCAGTTCGAACTCGACCGCCCCCACCGCCAGCCGCGAGAGCCGGCGGGAGCGCTCTTCGAGAAACACGTCCATGCCCTCCGCCCCGACCTTGAGGGACGAAGGCAGGCGCAGCAGGCCATGATCCAGCGCGTTGTTGAAGAGTTCGGACAGCACCAGGAACAGGCGCCCGGTGAACGGCCGCACGCCCTCGAACTGCTCGATGGCGCCGAGGATCAGCGGCACCGCGTCGAGGCGCTTGAGGTCGGTCGCCCCCAGGCGCAGCACCAGCCGCCAGTCGCTGGTGTTGAACGGCGCCACCGCCTCGCCCGGCAGCTGGCTGGGCACCCGGCTGGGGGAGTCGGCCAGGGCGATCTGGGCGATGGAGATGTCGTCCCGGGGCGGGTTGCCGCCGGTGAGCTGATGGACGATGTCGATGAGACGCGGCAGGCGGGCATCGGCTTCAAGCCCTTCGAGCGCGCCCCCGAGCCCTTCGACGCCCAGGGCCGCGCCCTCGGCGTCCTCCTGCTCGATGAGGCCGTCGGAGAACAGCAGCAGGTGGTCGCTGGGATTGACGACGTGGGTGTCGACGGTGCCGTCGAACTCGTCGTCATCCACCACCCCGAGGGGAAAGTGGTGGCGGTTGAAATGGATGCGCACTCCGCCATCCGGACGCACCAGCAGCGGCCCCGGATTGCCGCCGTTCCAGACGGTCACGTAGCGCTCACGGAAATTGACGGCGACCAGGGTGGCCGCAATGAAGCGATCAACCGGCAGCAGCGCGCGCACCTTGCTGTTGATCTCGCGGGCGATGGCGTCGATGCCGAAACCCCGCTCGGTCATCCGGTAGAAGGGTGCAGTCACCGGCAGCACGTTGAGCGACGCGGCCAGGCCATGACCGGCGCCGTCGGCGAGGAGCACGTGGAGTACGTTGGCGGGGGTTCGGGCGGCGGCGATCAGGTCGCCGGAGAATTCGGCCGCCGAGGCGATGAAGTGGGACAGCGCAGGATCGCCCAGGGCCTCGCGGTTGATCAGGCGCTCCATCACGAAGCGCGCCAGCCGCTGCTCTTCTTCCTGGAGGCTGCGGTAGCGGGCGAGCTCGCGGTTGCGCGCCTCGGCCTGCCGCTGCATGGCCTTGAGCCGGAGGATCACCCCGAGCTTGGCGCGCAGCATTTCGCGGGAGGCGGGCTTGCAGAGGTAGGCGTCGGCGCCCGCTTCGAGGGCACGCATCTGCGTCGCCTCATCCAGGCTGCCGGTGAACACCAGGCTGGGAATCCAGCTGCCGTCGGTCCGCATCCGGACCGTCTGGAGCAATTCAATGCCGTCCATGCCGGGCAGGCCGACATCGGTCATCAGAACGTCGGGGTAAGCCCGGGCGATGTGCGCAAGCGCCTCTTTGGCCGTGCTGACACCAGCGACACGGTGACCAAGGGCCACCAGATCCCGACGGATCAGGAAAAGATCGTCGGGATTGTCATCTACAACAAGAATGAAGAGGGATTCGGGGTCTTGCTCGGCCACCGCTACACGATCGGGAAGAGCTTGCCGAAGTTGGCGATGTCCAGAACCTGCCGCACGCTGCCACGGGCATTGGCCAGGCAGACAGTCTTGCCGGAGGTCTTGGCCTTGTCGCGGAGCATCAGCAGCATGCCCAGCGCAGAACTGTCGAGGTAGGCGACGTTGCCGAGATCGACGGCGACCTCGGTGGTGCCGGGGCTGCCCAGGGCCTTGTCCACCGCATCGCGGAATTCCCGGTGGGAGTTGAAATCAAACCGCCCGGAGAGCTGAATCCTGGCCTGACTCTGCTGGGTGCTGACGCTGGTATCCATTTCTAGCCTCTAATTGTACGTTCTACTTACCACATCACCGGCTCGCGCCGGCCATCGCTCAATTCATGCCCTCAGACCCCGGCGTTCGATCCCGCGCAGACGGGAGATCACACGTTGCCCGATTTCCTTCAGCGGCGCCACATCATCGAGGGCGCCGATGGCTGCCGCTTCACGCGGCATGCCGTAAACCACGCAGGATTCCTGATCCTGTCCGATCGTCCATGCGCCGGCCTGCTTCATGGCCAGCAGCCCCTGGGCGCCATCCTTGCCCATCCCGGTGAGGATCACCCCCAGCGCATTGGCCCCGACCTGTTTGGCAGCCGAATGGAACAGCACATCCACCGCCGGCCGGTGCCGGTTGACCGGCTCCGACTGGGCGAGTTCGCAGACATAGCCGCCCACCACGCGCCGCAGCGACAGGTGCGAGTGCCCCGGCGCCAGATAGGCGGTGCCCGGCAGCACCTTCTCGCCATGCTCGGCCTCCTTGACCCGCATCTGGCACAAGCCATCGAGGCGTTTCGCGAAGGACGCGGTGAACATCTCCGGCATGTGCTGAACGATCAGGATTCCCGGCATTTGCCCGGGCAGAGAACATAGCACTTCCTTGATGGCCTCGGTGCCACCCGTCGAGGCCCCGATCAGCACCAGTTTCTCCTGCAATACCCGTTCAGGAAGGTTTCCGCCCCCCCCGCCAACACCCTCGGAAGGCTCTCGCAGCAAGGGTTTCGGTGCTGTCACAGCTCTTAACGGCACACGGGGCCTTGCGCCATACGCGGCCCGGACCTTTTCACAAATTTCTACACGATAGTTCTCTATTCCGGCCGTCGAGTCCAGTTTCGGCTTGGGCAGGAAATCCACCGCGCCCAATTCGAGCGCCTGCAGCGTGGCTTCGGAACCCCGCTGCGTCAGGCTAGAAATCATCACGACGGGCATCGGCCGGAGCCGCATCAGACGCGCGAGGAAATCGAGCCCGTCCATTTTGGGCATTTCGATATCCAGCGTCAGCACGTCCGGATTGTGCGTCTTGATCATTTCCCGCGCGACGATGGGGTCGGGCGCAACGCCAACCACTTCGAGATCGGACGCGGAATTGATGACCTCTGACAGCATGCTCCGCATCAGCGCGGAGTCGTCGACGATTAGAACCTTGATTGCCATGCTCTGTTTCCAGTATCGAAACCGGTGCAAAAACCCGGTCAACCAAATAGCTCGACGTCGCCTTGCACATTGTCGCGTCGAAGTCGGGCTTCATATTCGCGCTCGCGAGCAACGAGCGTGTCGTTTTTCACGCGAACCAGTTTTTTCATCATGACCCGCCCGCTAGCCGGAAAGAAGTACACCTTGCGGGGGTAGATATCGAGCAGATCCTGCGCCACGATGGGGATCCGCTCGGTGTCGAGATAATCGAGAACGAATTGCGCATTCTTCTCTCCCACCTGCGCCTGGGTCAGGCTTGCCAATACCTTTCCGCCGCCAAATACCTTGGCTTCGAGACTGCTCCGGCGCGCCCCCAATTTGAGCAGATGGTTCAGCAAGACCTCCATTGCATAAGCGCCGTAGCGGGCCGAGGTGCTGAGCATTCCCGAACCCTCATTCGTTTCCGGCAGCATGAAATGGTTCATGCCCCCCAGCCCCTTCTCCCGATCGCGGATGCACGCGGTAACGCAGGACCCCAGCACGGTGACCAGCAGGATGTCGGACGTGGTGACGAAATATTCGCCCGGCAGCACCTTTACCGCGTCGCAATCAAAGGTTCGGTCGAAATAGCGATTGGTCGCCAGATGTTCCACATAGCCGGGATCATCGGTCACGGGCATCCGTCCTTTCGTAGACCGTCCGGCCGAGCGACCGGAATAGATCGGCGGCGTGCAGGAAGCTTTCGGAGTGGCCGGCAAACAGCAGGCCGTCCGACTTGAGCAAGGGCACGAAGCGCTTGAGGATGGTGTGCTGGGTCGGCTTGTCGAAATAGATCATCACGTTCCGGCAGAACATGTAATCGAAAGGCCCCTGCAGCGCCCAGTGGGTATCGAGCAGGTTGATGCGCTTGAATTCGATCAGCCGCTGCAGCTCGGGCCGCACCCGCGCCAGCCCGGCCTGGGCGCCGGTGCCCTTGAGGAAGAAGCGCTGCATCCGCTCCCGCGACAGGCGATCGACCCGGTCGAGGCCATACACGCCCTTCCCGGCGGTGGCGAGCACGTTGGTGTCGATGTCGGTGGCGACAATCTGCACCGGCGGCGTCATCGTGTTGAAGGCTTCGCAGGCCGTGATTGCCAGGCTGTAGGGTTCCTCGCCGGTAGACGCCGCGCTACACCAGATCCGCACCGGGCCGCGGCCGGCGTGCTTCTTCAGGCGCTCGGCGAGGATGTCGAAGTGATGGGCCTCGCGGAAGAACGAGGTCAGGTTGGTGGTGAGGCTATTGACGAAGGTTTCCCATTCGTCCGGCTCCCGCTCGGCCCGGTCGAGGTATTCGGCGAAGGTCCGGTCGCCCCGAGCCCGCAGGCGCCGGGCCAGCCGGCTATAGACCATGTCCTGCTTGACCGGCGACAGGGAGATGCCCGCGTGCTTGTAGATCAGCGCACGGACCCGTTCGAAGTCTGCGGGGGAGAAAGCGAACTCCCGCTCCGGTTGGGCCATGCCCGTGGAAGCCGGGCGGGCTGCCGGCCGGGGCGCTGTGCTTGCCGACAAGGGCCGGTGTGCTGTGAGTTTTTCAGTCATTGCCGGGCTCTTCAGAATTCTTCCCACTCGTCATCCATGTCACCGCCAACGGCGACATTCGCTTTGCGCACCTTCGACACCGGCGCAACCACTGCCTTCGGCGCCGGCCGTGCGGGGCGCTCGGGCAGGCGGGCGACGTTGTCCGGCACGACGGCGGAAGGCGCGCCCCCCGCGCTCAAACGGAACATCGAGACGGCGCGGACCAGCGTGCGGGCCTGGTCCTCCAGGCTCTCCGCTGCTGCGGCGGCCTCTTCCACCAGCGCGGCGTTTTGCTGGGTCACCTCGTCCATCTGGCCGACCGCCTGGGTCACCTGCTCGATACCGCCGCTCTGCTCCTGGCTGGCCTCGGAGATATCCGTCACCAGCACCGACAGGCGCTGGAAGTTCGTCACCACTTCCTCCATGGTCTGCCCGGCTTCATTCACCAGCTTGGCGCCGTCTTCCACCTTGTCCACGCTGTCGGCGATCAGCGCCTTGATCTCGCGGGCGGCCTGGGCGCTGCGCTGGGCGAGGCTGCGCACCTCGCTCGCCACCACCGCAAACCCACGGCCCTGCTCGCCGGCGCGGGCGGCTTCGACCGCCGCGTTGAGGGCCAGGATGTTGGTCTGGAAGGCGATCGAATCGATCACGCCGATGATGTCGGCGATCTTCTTGGAGCTTTCCTGGATCGAACCCATGGTGCCGACGACGCGATTGACCATCTCGCCGCCCTGCTCGGCCACCTCGTTGCTGGAACTGGCCAGCTCGCGGGCCTGGCGGGCGTTGTCGGCGTTCTGTTTGACGGTGGCGTTGAGCTGTTCCATCGAGCTGGCGGTCTCTTCGAGGCTGCTAGCCTGCTCTTCGGTACGGGCCGACAGGTCGGAGTTGCCGGCCGCGATCTCCTGGGCCGCGGTGTTGATGGATTCGGCGGCCTCCTTGATCTGGCCGACCACTTCGCGCAGACGCTCGACGGTGGTGTTGGTGTCGTCCTTGAGCTGGCCGAAGGTGCCGCTGTAGTTGGCGTCGATCTTTTCGGTCAGATCGCCCCGGGCGATGGCGTTCATCACGCGGCCCAGATCACCCAGGCTCGCGGCCACGCCTTCCATCAGGCGGTTGAGGCCATTGGAGAGATCGAGGAAGAAGCCGGTCTTGCCGGTGCTTTCCAGCCGCGCCGAGAAATCGCCGTCGGCGGCAGCCGAGACGATGGCCTGCACTTCACGCTCGGCAGCCAGTTCGTCGGTACGGTCACGCCATTCGCCAACCGAGCCGAGACGTTCGCCGCTTGCACTGAAGACCGGGCTGGTCACCACGTCGAAGGTCCGGCCGCCGATCACCATCTGGGTGCGGGCCGTCTCGGTCAGTGTGGCAAGCCGGCGCAGTGCGGCGTCGGGATCGGGATAGAGCGTGCCGATGCTGCTGCCGATGAAGTTGTTCGTGCTGAAGCCCGGGGCGTACTCGCGGATCCGGTCCTCGATCCCGGCGATGGTCTTCAGCAGCGCCGGGTTGGCGTACAGCACCCGACCATGAACATCGGCGATTCGAACATTGGTCTCCACGGTGTCCAGGCCCACCTTGATCTGCGCCATCTCGTCGGAGACGATCTTGGCCTCGGCCACGTCGTAGCCCAGACGAACCTGCATGGATTCAAGACCATCGAGCACCTGGCCGATTTCGTCCCGGCGGCCAGTATCGACAGCCGACTGGAAGTTGCCCTGGGCGATCTGCTGGAACACACCGACCGCGCTCCTGAGCGGACCGACGATCCGGCGGACCAGCCACCACACCAGCACCAGCGCAAACAGCACCGACAGCACCACGCCGGCAATCGTCAGGTAGAGCGTCTTTTGATACTGGGCGACGGCCTCATGACGCTGCTGGTCGGCGCGGGTGAGCATGTATTCCTGAACGCCCCGGGCCGCGACACGGGCCGCGTCGAAGTGGGCCGCCAGCTCTGTGGCGACGATGCGGTTGGCGTCGTCGAACCGCCCGGCAGCAAGCGCCTCACGGGCGGGGGTCAGCCCCTTGGCGATCAGCCCCTGACGGGCTTCGCCGAATTTGGCGAGCAGGCCCTTGAGCTCCGCCGTGCGGGCGTAGTTCTCGTCGCCATAGACGTTCCACAGCGCGGCCGCCTCGGCCATCGACTTGTCGAGCGCGGCCAGGTGTCCGTCGAGGGTGTGGGTCAGCGTCTTGCTGGCCGGATTGTCCGGCGCATGGACAAGGCCCAGCAGGATCTGCGAGCGGGATTCGGCAATGGCGTTCTCGACCCGCGCAATATCGATGGCAGGCTTCAGACGCCGCTCGTAAGTCTGGCTGATGGCCTCATCGGCTTCCGACAGCTTGGCCATCCCGATGTAACCCTGGGCCACGACGATGATCGTCATCAGCGCCATGGACATCATGATCGCGCTGCGCACCTTCATGCCCGACAGGAGATGCTTCACCGGCCCGAACACCCCGTCACGAACGACGCGGCCATCGCGGATCTTCATCCCGCCCGCCTTGCCCTCGCGGAACAGGGCATAGGCCGCCTCGGCCGCCTGGATCTTGTCGCGGGAGGCCTTGCGGCGCACCGACATGTACCCGATGGTCTGGCCGTTCTCGACGATCGGCGCAGCATGGGCCTCGACCCAGTAATGGTCGCCGTTCTTGCAGCGATTCTTCACCAGGCCCACCCACGGCCGGTGTTCCTTGAGGGCAATCCACATGTCCGCGAAGGCTTCCACCGGCATGTCCGGGTGTCGGACGATGTTGTGCGGCCGGCCGAGCAGCTCGCTCTCGGAGAAACCGCTGATCTCGATGAAATCCCGGTTGATGTAGGTGATCTGCCCCTTCAGATCGGTCTTCGACACGATCAGCGAGTTCTCGGACAGCTCCACCTCATGCTGGGTGACAGGCATGTTGATTTTCATTTCTTGTTCCTTCTGTACCAGACCGACCCTATGTGTCAGACCTCAAACGGATTTGCCGCTCAGAACTCTTCCCACTCGCTTTCCGCCAGATTGGCGGCCTGCTGCCGGACTTTCGGCAGAGGTGTTCCAACCCGCCCCCCCTTGGCGCTGCGCAGCGGCAGGGCGGCAACCTGGGCCGTGACCGGCTTCGGCGCGACCGGCACGGGCGCCTGCTGGCCATGCAAGGCCTTCATCCGGCGGATCTCCTGGATGGTCTCGTCGGAGAGCACCGAGAAGTCATTCAGCAGCAGGCGCTTGGCACCCGCCTCGTCACCGGCCAGCTGGGCGCGGACGACGTCACCCGCACAGCGGTGGAAATCGGCATGGGATTTGGTGAGGCGGGCGAAGCCGGACTCCCTGGCGTAGCGCTGACCTTCACCGTGGATCCAGCAGCCCAGCACGCACTTGTCGTCCCGGGAGACGACGGCCGGGTCGAGGTTCTCCCCGCTCCCGGAGATGAAATCCCGCAGTTTCTGCTTCCAACCCATGTGGGCCTGGATCACGCCGTCGAAGTCGAGGGCAGTGGGCGCACGCTCCTGGGCCGCGTTGCCCTTGAGCTGGAAATGGGCCACCGAGCGAACCAGGGACATGGACTGCTCCTGCAGGCTCTCGGCAGCGGCGGCGGCCTCTTCCACCAGCGCGGCGTTCTGCTGGGTCACTTCATCCATCTGGCCGACGGCCTGGGTCACCTGCTCGATGCCGCCGCTCTGCTCCTGGCTGGCGTCGGCGATCTCGGTGACCAGGGCGGACAGGCGCTGGAAGTTGGTGACGACGTCTTCCATTGTCTGGCCGGCTTCGTTCACCAGCCTCGCGCCGTCCTCCACCTTGTCCACGCTGTCGGCGATCAGCGCCTTGATCTCGCGGGCGGCCTGGGCGCTGCGCTGGGCGAGGCTGCGCACTTCGCTCGCCACCACCGCGAAGCCGCGGCCCTGCTCCCCGGCGCGGGCGGCCTCGACGGCCGCGTTGAGCGCCAGAATGTTGGTCTGGAAGGCGATCGAGTCGATCACGCCGATGATGTCGGCGATCTTCTTCGCGCTGTCCTGGATCGAGCCCATGGTCTCGACCACACGATTGACCATCGCCCCGCCCTGCTCCGCCACCTCGTTGCTGGAGCTGGCAAGGTTGCGGGCCTGGCGGGCGTTCTCGGCGTTCTGCTTGACGGTGGCGTTGAGCTGCTCCATCGAGCTGGCGGTCTCTTCCAGGCTGCTGGCCTGCTCTTCGGTGCGCGCCGACAGGTCGGCGTTGCCGGCGGCGATTTCCTGGGCCGCGGTGTTGATGGATTCGGAGGCGTCCTTGATCTGACCGACCACCTCGCGCAGGCGCTCGACCGTGGTGTTGGTGTCGTCCTTCAGCTGGCCAAAGGTGCCGCCATAGTCGGCGGTGATCTTCTCGGTCAGGTCGCCCCGGGCAATGGCATTGAGCACCCGGGCGATGTCGTCGAGATTAGTCGCCACGATGCCCATCAGGTTGTTCATGCCGTCGGCGAGTGTCGCGAAGAAACCGGTCTTGCCCTCAAGCGACAGCCGGCGTGCGAAGTTGCCCGCAACCGCAGCCGCCATCAGGTCAGCCATTTCCTCTTCGATACGCACTTCACTGGTCCGGTCGCCCCATTCGACCACCGATCCAAGGCGCTCACCCTGAGCATTGAACACCGGGTTGGCAATGAGGCTGAAGGTCCGGCCGCCGATCTTCACCTGGGCGCGATGCTCGCCGGTGAGGCGGCCAAGGATGTTGCGCTGGTGAGCCGGATTCTTGTGGAAGACATCGAAGTTGCGCCCCACAAGCCCTTCGACGCTGAATGCCGGCAGCTCCTTGCGGATGTCCGTTTCGGCCTGACGCAGCATGCCCAGGACGGCGTCGTTGCAATAGACGATCTGGCCATCGTTGTCGGCCAGCATGATGTTGGTGGACGCCTTGTCGAGGGCGTTGCGCACCCGCAGGTTGGCGGCAGCCACTTCGTGGTCGGCGGCGATCTTGGCCTTCAGGCTGGTCTGCATCCCGTTGAGTGCGCCGGCGATCTCGCCGAAGGCGTCGCTCGAACGCACCACCAGCGACTCATCCAGCTTGCCCGCACTCATCCGGCCAAGGCCGGACTGAATCTCGTTGATGGAGGTGAGCATCGTGCGGCGGAAGCCGAGGAAGAGATAACCCGCCACCGCCAGACAGACGACGATCACCGCGATGACCAGCATGCGCAGCTGCTCGAGGCGCGTCAGGCGCTCCACCAAGCGACGGTCGAACTCCTTGGCCGCAATATCGAACAGGGCGTAGGCGCTATCGACCGCCTTTGTGCCGGTATCGAAGACCCGGTTCGGTGCGATGGTGATCTCGGCGGACTTGAGCAGGTTGCCATTCACCAGTTCGGTGAAGCCCTGCATCTCGGCAGCCAGCGCCTTGCCCGGCCCGGCCAGAAGCGCCTGCAGGTCAGCCTCCTTGCTGCCGGCCTTCTGCACCGCGGCGTCCACGCCACTGCGCGCATCGGCGATACGCTGCATCAGCACCCCCAGATCAACCCGCTCGCTCTCCACGATCTTCTGGCGTGCTGCGATACCGGTGCCGATCGCCCGCGTGGCCCCTGCATCCTCCGCGAGCCCGGGCAGGCGCGCGGTAAACATGTCCATCAGGTAGTAGGTTTCCAGCTCCGGATCGAGCGTCGCGTTGGTCGCATCGGCCACCCGCGTGATGTAGTCGCGCACCCGGGTGATGTATTCGGTATGCAGGCGGAAGCTCTCCGGTCCGGAAACGGTCACGGCGCGCGCCTTCACATCGGCCCAATCCTTGACCAGCCCGCGCCAGGTGGCGTCGGTGGCAAGTTCAGTAGCGTGCTGCTCGGTGCCCGCCGCATCCCCCACCTTGAGGGCCGCATCAACCTTGGCTTCGAGTTCAGTCAACCGACCGGCCTGAGCGGCGTTGCCACCGATGACTGCCTGGGAGACACCCCGGTGCGCCTGTGCCGCCTGAAGCAGCTGGCGCGCCGGCATCACCAGCGGCACGGTCCGGGTCTCGAGGCGGGTGAACGCCACCTCACCCTGAATGCGGTCGAGCAGCAGGTAGGCCAGCACGATCACCGGCACCATGCCGATGATCCCCAGCAGGGCCAGCTTGCCCTGCACGGACAGCCGGTTCATCACGCCAATGGCCGGCGAAAGGATTCCACTCATGACAGTCACTCTCAGCTTTTGTTGGGGTTGGCGGAGGCAGGCCTACTGCGCCACTTCGTCAACCAGCGCCATCTCGCTGGAGAGCATCAGGCGCTCGATGTCGACGACGATCAGCATCCGCTCGCCCAGCGCCCCCAGGCCCATGATGTAGGCGGTGTCGACCGACGAGGCAAAATCCGGCGCCGGGCGGATCTGCTCGGGCTGGAGCGCGATGACGTCCGACACGGCATCCACCACCATCCCGACCACGCGGCCGCCGATGTTGAGGATGATCACGACAGTGAAGGGGGTGTATTCGACGACGCCGACCGCGAACTTGATGCGCAGATCGACGATCGGCACGATGGTGCCGCGTAGGTTGATCACCCCCTTGATGAAGGCGGGGGCGTTGGCGATCGAGGTGACGGCGTCGTAGCCGCGGATCTCCTGGACCTTCAGGATATCGATCGCGTACTCCTCGGCGCCCAGCGTGAAGGTCAGCAGCTCCTGGGCGAAGCCGGATCCTTCCGACTCCAGGGCGGCAGCGGTTTGAGTTGCCTGCAACATGGGATGCTCCTCGTTGGCGATAGAGGCTTTTACGGCAGCCCCCCATGTTTCTGAAGGCATCTCGAGGCAGTCGCCCAGCATGAAAAAGGCCGCCCGGAGGCGGCCTTCGAAACACGCGACGGACAGCCTCAGGCGGCCGCCGGCAACACCCGCCGGGCCATGCCGACGAGCATCGGCACGTCGAGGATCAGCGCCACGCGGCCATCGCCCATGATGGTCGCGCCGGCCACCCCCGGCACCCGCCGGTAGTTGGCCTCCAGGCTCTTGATGACCACCTGGTGCTGGCCGACCAGCTGATCGATGAACAGGGCCGCGCTCTGTCCGTCGGCCTCTAGCACCACCATGATGCCCTTCGACCAGTCGGTGATCGCGCCCTGGATGCGGAACACGTCGTGCAGGCAGATCACCGGGAGATATTCGCCACGCACCTGGATCAGCCGCTCGACGCCGGAGACGCTCTTCATCATGCCGCGCTCGGGCTGCATCGACTCCATCACGTAGCCCAGCGGGATGATGTAGGTCTCGGGGCCGACGCCGACGCTCATGCCGTCAAGGATCGCCAGGGTGAGCGGCAGGCGCACGGTGATGCGGGTGCCGACGCCGGGCATCGAATCGAGCTCGATCCGGCCGCCCATCGCCGAGATGTTCTTCTTCACCACGTCCATGCCCACGCCACGGCCGGACACTTCGGTGACCTGCTCGGCGGTCGAGAAGCCCGGCTCCATGATGAGCTGCCAGACTTCCTGGTCGCTCATCGCGTCGCTCACCGCCATGCCGCGTTCCTTGGCCTTGGCGAGGATGCGGGCGCGGTTGAGGCCGGCGCCGTCGTCACCCACCTCGATGACGATGTTGCCGCTCTGGTGGTAGGCCGACAGGGTGATTGTGCCGGTCTCCGGCTTGCCGGCGGCGCGCCGCTTCTCGGGGGTCTCGAGACCGTGGTCGAGGCTGTTGCGGACCAGGTGGGTGAGCGGATCGGTGATGCGCTCGACGAGGCTCTTGTCCATCTCGGTGGTCTCGCCGATCGTCTTCAGCTCGACCTGCTTGCCGAGCTTCTGGGACAGATCGCGCACCACCCGCGGGAAGCGGCTGAACACCACCGAGATCGGCATCATCCGGATCGACATCACGGATTCCTGCAGGTCGCGGGTGTTGCGCTCCAACTGGGCCAGGCCGTTGATGAGGCGCTCGAAGATCACCGGATCGACGTTGCTGGCCGCCTGGGTGAGCATCGCCTGGGTGATGACCAGCTCGCCCACGAGGTTGATCATCTGGTCGACCTTCTCGACGCTGACGCGGATCGAACCGCTGTCGCCGCCACCGGCCGAACGTACGGCCGGCTTCCTGGCGGGCGTCGCCGCCGGGGCCGGTGCCTCGACGACCGCAGCGGGTTCGGGCGCAGCCGCCACGACCGCCGGAGCGGCCTGGGGCAGGGGATCGAAGAAACCGTAAGCCGTCTCGGCCGGCGCAGCGGCAGGCTCGAGATCGGTGAACAGCCCATAGGGCTCGGGTTCGGCCGGGGCGTCGGACTGGGCGGGAAGATCGGTGAAGAAGCCGTAGGCTTCACCACCATCGACCGAAAACACCACCGGCACGGACCCTGACGAGCCATCGGGTTCGGGCTGTGGGTCAAAGAAACCGTAGGCCTCATCGGCCGGCTGGATCATGTCGTGGAAAAAGCCGTAGGCCTCATGTCCATCGGCGTCCTGCTGGCCGAAGGGCTCGATGCGCACGGTCTCGCCGTCGGCGACAAAGTCGATGATCCCGCGGAGCACGTCGGCGCCGACCTCGGTGGTGATCCGCAGGTGACATTCCGGATTGTCGGCGGTCGGCGTGGCGAGCGTCTCAACCACGCCGAAGCTGCCCAGCTCCTCGATGAGATTGCCCAGGCGCTCCTCGGGCGATGCGCCAAGCAGCGAGAAATACAGATCGAAGCCGGTGACGCACACCGGCACGCCGGCCGCAATGGGCTCGGGCGCCGGGATCGACGATACGGTGACGGGCGCGTCGAGGGCGTTGCACAAGGCCTGCAGGCGATGGCAGATGGCCTCTGCTGCCTCCCGGTCGGCCTCGTCCTCGCCCTTGTGGGCGGCAAGCAGGTTCTTGAGCACATCCCCCGCCACGAGCGAGGCATCCACCATGTCGTCGGTGAGCGGGGCTTCGCCCTTGCGAACCCGGTCGAGCATGGTCTCGAGGATGTGGGTGACCTCCATCATGTCCTGGAAGCCGAAGGTTCCGCTCGACCCTTTGATCGAGTGGGCCGCGCGGAACAGCGCGTTGACCTCCTCCTCGTCGGGCGCGGCCGGGTCGATCGCCAGCAGCAACGCCTCCATACTCGCCAGGTGCTCGGCGGCTTCCTCGAAAAACACCTGGTAGAACTGGCTCATGTCTATGGCCATGCCTGTCTCCCTGACGCGCGAATGCCAGCCTCGGCTTAGCCGATCACCTTCTTGACCACCTCGATGAGCTTCTGCGGGTCGAAGGGCTTGACCAGCCAGCCGGTCGCACCGGCAGCGCGGCCCTGGGACTTCATGGCGTCGGACGATTCGGTGGTCAGCATCAGGATCGGCACCGTGCGGTACTGGGGCATCGACCGCAGTGACTTGATGAGAGACAGACCATCCATGCGCGGCATGTTCTGGTCGGTGAGGACCAGGTTGCACGCCCGGGACTTGGCCTTGTCGAGGCCATCCATGCCGTCGACGGCCTCGACGACCTCATAGCCGGCGCTTTTCAGGGTGAAGGACACCATCTGCCGGATGGAGGCAGAATCATCAACGGTGAGTACGGTCTTGGCCATTGTCATTTCCTAAGGTTCTGAAACTAAAACAAGTCGATTTCGCCATGCGAGACATCCTGCTGGCTCACCGGGTTGCCCCCGACGCGCTGATCGAGCGTCGCCAGTGACGTCTGGATTGCCGCGGCAGCATTGCGCAGCGGACCGAAATCACCCGCCGAAACGGCGTGCTGGATGCCATCGGTCAGGGCGTCGAACTCGGTCATCAACTGCCCAAGCCCTTCCACCCGCCGATCCACATGCCCGATGAGCTGGGACACCAGATCCTGAAACTGCAGCGCGGTCACCGCCCGATTGACCTCCACGTCCATCTCGCGGGCCTGCTCGCCCAGCCGGACGATGGCCTTGCCGCGCTGCTGGTTGATCTGCTCGATCGACGCAAGCACCTGCTCCACCTGCTGCTTCGATTCGAGGGCGAAGTTCATGTCGGTGGAAGCAAGACGCTCGATCGCGTCCTCGGCGCCCTCCACGCCTTCGCGCATCGACTTCATGACGATGCTGATCTGCTGGCTGAACTGGGCGGTACGGGTGGACAGCTCGCGCACCTCGTCAGCCACCACCGCAAAGCCACGGCCCGCCTCGCCGGCCCGGGCCGCCTCGATGGCTGCGTTGAGGGCCAGCAGGTTGGTCTGCTTGGAGATGCTGCTGATCTCGCCGAGGATGCTTTCCACGTCATTGGCCCGCTGGGAGATGCGGTCGGTCATCTCGACCAGCTCCATGCCCAGCTTGCTGTTGAGGATCACGCTATCCACGACGCGCTGCATCACCGCCGAGGTGTTGGCCACGAACAGATCGAAGCGCGAACCGGCATCGCCATCCTCGTCATCCTGCGCGAGGCCGACGGCCACGTTCTGCTGAGCCTGGGTCGCCGCAAGCAGGCCATGAAAGCTCCCCATCAGGGTGCCGATGGCGGTGGAGAGCATCTCCTGCACCCGATCCACTTCGCCCTTGATGGCCAGATGCTGGCCACGGAAGGCCTGAGTCGATTCCCGCAGCACGCCTTCGATGGCAACCAGCTCGTCGACCGGAAGGCTGGTTGCGCGCCCCTGGGCTTCCGTCGTCGCAGGTTCGGCAGACACCAGCAGCATCAGCACAACCCACCCGAGCACGAGCAGGCCGGCCCCCGTCAGGGTCGCCACAGCCCCAGCCTGGAAGTAGGTGGTGACACCCACTGTCACGCCCGACCACAGAAGGCCGACGAGTATCGCGGTGGTACGAGAGGGTTTCATTTTCCTATTGGCACGAATCAGAAGCAGTCGCGGTCATATCGTCACGAGCACGCTTATTCTTTAGGGCGGCCGGGTAGCCGGATGGCCTGCCCGGCACCAAGGCCGGCGCGGATATCCCCGACGTCGACACCGGTTTCGCTATTCACTTCGAGCTTCTTGTTGCCGCCGCGCAGCGCGGCCTCGGCCTGCTTGTTGAGCACGACGATGCTGATCCGTCGGTTGATCGGGCCGCCCGGGTTGGCAGGATCGAGCGGCAACGTGTCGGCCAGCCCGACCACCCGGACCATCTTGCCTTCTGCCAGCCCGCCGGCCACCAGCTCCCGTCGCGACGCGTTGGCGCGGTTGGCGGAGAGCTCCCAGTTCGAGAACCCCCGCTCGCCGCCCGCGTAGCGCGTCGAGTCGGTATGCCCCGACAGGCTCACGTTGTTATCCACCCCGTTGAGCGTCGCGCCGATCGAGCGCAGCAGCTCCTGGGTGTACGGCTTGAGCGATGCACTGGACGAATCGAACATCGGCCGGTTCTGCTCGTCCACGATCTGGATGCGCAGGCCCTCGGTGGTGATGTCCAGCAGCAGCTGGTTCTTGAACGGCCGCAGGCTTGGGCTCGCCTCGATGATCGCCTCGATCTGCCCCTTCAGGTCTTCGAGCTTGGCGCGCTCCTTGCGCTCCTCGGCCTTCTTGACGGCCTCGGCGTCGTCGTCGCCCACCGGCTTGCTCGCACCCTTGGCCGCCTCGATGTTCATCGAACGCCGGCCGTCCACGTCACCGCGCTTCACCTGGCCCACCGAGCGGGTCAGATCCTGACCGCCGCCAGCGATCGGGCTGGTTGCATCACCCGCACCCGAGCCGCCGCTCATCGCCACCTTGAGGGGCGAGTTGAAGAAATCCGCAATCCCCTGCAGGTCGCCCTGGGCCGTCGAGCCGAGCAGCCACATCAGCAGGAAGAAGGCCATCATCGCGGTCACGAAGTCGGCGTAGGCGATTTTCCACGCGCCACCGTGGGCACCGCCGCCGCCCTTCTTGATCTTCTTGACGACGATTGGCTGTTGGGTATCGTCACTCATGACATCGATCCGGCAGGCGAGGGAATCCGCGACGCATCACGCCGCATCACCGGGACGCGCATCACTTCTTGCTCTTGATCGCTTCTTCGAGCTCGGCAAAGCTCGGCCTGTCGGTCGAGAACAACACCTTGCGCCCGAACTCCACCGCCACCTGGGGCGCGTAGCCGTTCATGCTCGCCAGCAGCACCGCCTTCATGCACTGGTAGATCTTTCCGCCCTCCTCGACCTTCTGCTCCAGCTGGCCAGCCACCGGCGCCACGAAGCCATAGGAGATGAGAATACCGAGGAAGGTCCCCACCAGCGCGCCGCCGATCATCTTGCCGAGCACCGCCGGCGGCTGGCCCACCGAGCCCATCACGTTCACCACGCCCATCACCGCCACGACGATACCGAAGGCCGGCACCGCGTCACCCACCTTGGAGACCACATGGGCCGGGGTGTGGGCTTCGTGATGGTGGGTTTCCATCTCGATGTCCATCAGGTTTTCGATCTCGAAGGCGTTGAGGTTGCCGCCGACCATCATCCGCAGGTAGTCGCACAGGAAATCCACCGCATGGTGGTCTGCCGTGAAGGCCGGATACTTGGAGAGGATCGGGCTGCCTTCGGGGTTCTCGATGTCGCCTTCAATGGACATCAGGCCTTCCTTGCGCACCTTGGCCAGGATCTCGTAGAGCATGCACAGCACGTCGGTGTAGAAGGCCTTGTTGTAGGGCGAGCCCTTGAAGATCGTAGGCAGCGCGGCGATGGTGCCCTTGATCGCCTTCGGCCCGTTTCCCGCGACGAAGCCGCCGATGGTCAGGCCGACGATCGCGATGTATTCGGTCGGAACCCACAGGGCCGCCAGACTGCCGTGCACGGCGTAAGTGCCGAGGGACGCCGCCAGGATGATGACGTAGCCGATGATCAGAAACATCGCCGAAACCTCATTGGGTTGGCAGGCTGGGGGCGCCTGCCGGATCCGTTATTCTTCACCGGCGATATCGGCCCTGCCTGAAGAAACTTGAGCACCTGACGCAAGCCTGTCGTCACCCGAAAGCGGACAAAAAAATGCCGCCTGATCGAAACCGGCGGCATAACCTCATCGTCAATCGAGAGGGAGGTCAGGGTATGGCAACTTCGTTCGCCTGGGCCCGCCGGGTCTTGCCGGCGCGGGACGGCACGTGGCACAGGCCGCAGACGTAATCGTGGGTCGGGTCGAAACCGTGGGAGACAAAATGTCCGCCGCAGCAGGTACAACGGGCCAGTTGCAGCAGCTTGGCGTCAAAGAAACGGATCAGCGTCCAGGCCCGGGTGAGCGACAGCACCTGCTCCATCTCGAAGGATTCGATGTGCTCGTTGTACAGCCGGTAAGCCTGGATGATGGCGTCCAACCCTTCTAGATGCGCGTTGGTCTGGACGAAACGGTACAGCGCCATGAACAGCGAGGCATGGATGTTCGGCTGCCACGACATGAACCAGTCCGTCGAAAACGGCAGCATGCCCTTCGGGGGCGAGACGCCCTTTACTTCCTTGTAGAGCTTGAGCAGACGTTCCCGGCTCAGGGCGGTCTCGGCTTCAAGCATCTGCATGCGCGCACCCAGACGGATCAACTCGACCGCCTTCTGGATGTCCTGCGCTTCCTGCAGCACGCTCTTGTTTCGCACGATGGTCTCCCTCAGCCGCGGGCCGGATCAGGCCAGATGGGCGACAGGCCGCCCGGCAGCAAGGATCGCCGCGTGCAGATGCGCCGCACCGCGCTCACGGCCATGGGACGACAGCAGATCGACCAGCATGGTGTCGTTGAAGCGGAACTGACAGAGCAGCATGTTCGAATTGGCCATCCGCAGCACCTGGGCGGAACTCAACCCTTCCAGCACTTCAGCCACTTCTTCGCCGATTCCCAGGCGGTAGATGGCGGCAGCGCGGTCGTCGCGCAGCATCTGCTGAGCAAGCATCAGGTAGGCCAGATTCAGCTCCCGAATCTCGTCATGCATCGTGTTTGTGTTCATCTTTATCTCCTCGACAGACCTGTCGTTATCTGCGGCAAATTCTGCCGTTCACCGGCAACTCTCGCCATGCGAGGGCTTCGGAAAATCACGTAGGAGCAAACACGTAAACGCAAGTAAGAAAATGGCCTACGCATACGCCCAAACTGGGCAGTTGCGTAGGCCATTCTGACCTGCGTACAAGGCGCGCGACGGCTTTCACCATCGGCGCCAGACGATCCTAGCGGGGCGGGATCAGCGGCCCCGGGCGCAGGGACTGGGCGGTCATGATGCGGTTGCGCCCCTTGTTCTTGGCCAGGTAGAGCGCCTGGTCCGCACGCTTCACCAGCGCATCCGGGTCCGTCATCACCGTGTCGCGGGTCGCCACGCCGATGCTCACCGACATCGTGAGGGGCTGGCCGGAAACCGTGAGCGGCGCGCTCTCGACGGCAAAGCGCACCCGCTCGGCACAGGCCAGCGCCGCATCAAGGCCAGTGTCCGGACAGATCACCAGAAACTCGTCACCGCCCGTGCGCGCCACGATGTCCTGGGCCCGCAGCGCGCCCTTGATTGATGTTGCAACCTGCCGCAGCACCGCATCCCCCACATCGTGGCCGTGGGAATCGTTGTAGGTCTTGAACTGATCCACGTCGATGACCATTCCCGACAGCGGGCGGCGGGTGCGCGACGACACCGA
This sequence comes from Zoogloea oryzae, assembly GCF_030161255.1. Classification (NCBI taxonomy): domain Bacteria; kingdom Pseudomonadati; phylum Pseudomonadota; class Betaproteobacteria; order Rhodocyclales; family Zoogloeaceae; genus Zoogloea; species Zoogloea oryzae. The sequence continues at coordinate 3,153 of NZ_BSPX01000053.1, read as the reverse complement.
CCACTCCTGCTGCATCCGCTCGATGGCGTAGCGGCGGTTGGGGAAGCCGGTCAGCGAATCGGTCAGCGCCACCTCCTGCAGGCGCCGGTTGGATACGGCCAGCTCGGCCGCAAAGCGGCGAATCTCCTCCCGGTCGCGGTCGAGCTCCTGTTGCAGGCGGATCACCCGCTGGCCCGCACGCAGCCGAGCCGCGAGCACACGCGGGTTGATCGGCTTGTTCATGAAGTCATCGACGCCGTTCTCGAAGGCCTCGATCAGCCTGTCGTCGTCGTCGAGGCTGGTCATGATCAGCATGTAGATGCTGCGGCCAATCTTCGTCTGGCGTAGCGCCCGAGTGAGTTCGAGCCCGCTCATCTCGGGCATGATCCAGTCGACGATCATCAGCTGGGGCTGAAACTCCAGCGCCATCTCCATGCCGACGCGTCCGTCCGACGCCTCGAGCACCTGATGCCCGACGGTCTCGAGCACCTTGCGGACCAGCGCACGCATCGACGCGTCGTCGTCGACGATCAGCACGCGCATGGCCTGGGACATGCCCACCGGCAGTGTGAGCGGGTTTGCGCCACCCGGCATCGGCGCGCGCTCGACCGGCAGTTCATGGGATTCGCCCGGCAGATGCTGGACGCGAGCCTTGGCCTCCGTCGCGAGCGTCGCGGCGATCGCCTCGCCACGGCTAGCCAGTTCGCTGAACGGGGGGATCTCCAGGGTATCGAGCTCAAGCAGCGCGCCCCAGGCCTGCCACTCGCGGACCACCCCGTCGCACAGTTCGTTGATCGCCACCGGATCGAAGGCCAGCCGCCCACCGATCTCAAACAGGCGACTCATCAGGTTGGGCCGCTCGGCCTCCTCGGCCAGAAACACCTCGGCGATGAAGGATGCCAGATGCAGCGAATGGGCGATCACGAACTCCCGCGAGCCATCGGCGTAGCCCGACTCCTCGGGGGCTTCGGAAAAGAAGGCCGGCTCGTGGAAGATCCGCGGCAAGCCCCAGTCGGCCAGCATTGCCGAAGTCAGCTCCCGGTGGTTGAGCGCAAAAGCCCGCTGCTCCAGGGCCACCAGCGGGAGATCCCGATACTCGAGGGTCTGCTTCAGGACCTTCCCGTAATCCTGTGGGTAGAGCGTCGCCAACGCGAGTTCGCCGATCCGCGCCAGCAAGCCGAGACAGAACGTCTCCTCCGCCGCCGCAACACGGGTGCGCTGGGTGATGGCCTGCATTGCCAGCGCATGGACTAGACAGCTCGTCCAGTAGCGCCCGTAGTCAAAGCCCTTGCAGTTGCCGTCGCGGTAGCTCGACAGCAGCGAGAAGCCCAGCGCCAGGGTGCGGACGGCCGGCAGACCGAGCACCATCAACGCCTCCTGAACCGACGCAATCGCCCTGCGGTTGTAGCCCGTCAGCCCGTTGGCCGCCTTGATCAGCCTGCCGACGAAAGCCGGGTCGGTCTTGATGACCCGGGCGAGATCGCCCATCGAGCTCCCCTCCTGCTGAATCAGGCGGATGATGGCCAGCGCCACCCCCTTGGGCGACGGGAGATCTCCCGAGGCCTTCAGTTGCTCGAACTTCGTAACGTCGATTGACACAACCATGTAAGTTCCAATTGTTGCCGCAGTCTGGGACTGCACTACTCCATTTTATCGGTCCTGCCCACTTACTCTTGAATCGTCACCAGGCTCACCGCAGCATGGGCGACACCTTGAATTAGAATGGCGGGACTGTCCACGCGTATCCTTCGGCCATGAACTTCTGCTCTCACTGTGGCGCCCCAGTCAGCCTCAAAGTTCCCCCCGGCGACAATCTTCCCCGGCACGTCTGCGACCAGTGCGGAACAATCCACTACCAGAACCCCAAGGTCGTCGTCGGCGCAATCGCCACGTGGGAGGACAAGATCCTGATGTGCAAGCGGGCAATCGAACCCCGCTATGGCAAGTGGACACTACCGGCCGGCTTCATGGAAAACAACGAAACCACGGGTGAAGCCGCGCTGCGCGAGACCCTCGAAGAAGCCGGCGCCCGAGTCGCCCTGGGGCCGATGTTCACCTTCGTGGATATCCCTCACATCAGCCAGATCCACATCATCTACCGCGCCGAACTCCTTCACCTTGATTTCCAGCCAGGAGAAGAATCGCTTGAGGCCGTTCTGATGACTGAAGCCGAAATCCCCTGGAGTGACATCGCGTTCCGATCGGTCGATTACACACTCCGGAGTTTCTTCGACGATCGCCGACGCGATCGGTTCGAACTCCACACGACCAGCCTCACGCTACCCATGACGGGGCTCGTCAGCCCGACGACAACCGACAAGAAGTTCTGATGAGCCCCATCACGACTCATCCTTTGAGAAGACTACAGGCAGCCGGACAAACGCATCAGAGACGCCATCCCCCACGGGCGCTGGCACCTCCCGGATAGCCCTGCCCAGCAGCACCAGCGCTCTTCGATCGAGCGTCTCGACCCCGCTGGACGTCACCAGATGCACCTGTGGCCCACCGCCAGCCAGGCGGACATCCACCACGGCCGTGCCTGCCACGCCCAGGACTTCTGCCTCCAGCGACTGCATACGGACGGCTGCCGCAGCAAGCGCGATACGGTACCGGGACAGCGACACTCTCTTCGCATCTTCAGGCTCACGCCTAACCGCTGAAACCACGAGTTCCGGGGACTCTGGCGGCGTGCTCGGCTTTAGCCTGTGTGGCAACACCTGCTGCGCTTCCTGTGGATCGCTCTCTCGTGACAGCGTTCCGGCACGCCCTTTCACAGCCTTGCCCACCGCCGACGAACGCGGTGGATTATCAGGAGTTGGCCGCTGTGGCGCAGTCGTTGTTTCGACTAGGGTTCTTTCAACTCCAGCGGCAGGCACATCCGGCAAGCGCTGCGGGGATTCGGACGAAGGCTGAAGTTGAGCAATACGCACGGAAAACACCGGGGACAGAGGCGCTCGAACATCTCGATTCGGCGATGGCCAGAAGAGCGCCATATGCAAGAGAACGGATAGCGAGACAAGTACCGACCAATAGCGCCATCGCATTCGAGCGTCCTTTCTCATTCAGACCCAGCCATTCTTCTGTTGATTTCGTTGTATTCCAAAGCGTAACACCCCCTGAGGCGAATAGCCTGAGGGGGTGTTGAATGGATAGTCTGACGATGACCTACTTTCA
>NZ_BSPX01000052.1:0-34221 GCF_030161255.1 Zoogloea oryzae | reverse complement strand
GGCGGGCTGGCTGCTACGTGCCGGGCCGGTGCCTTCGGCTCCAGGGGCAACTGCCGCACGCGGCGGGCGGGGCGGTCTGGCCTGGACGGGCGGACGCGGGGCGGTGTCTTCGACCGGCGCGGCAACCGGCAGGTTGGGCGACGTGCCCGCACCGACGCGCAGCACCGGCGGCTGGAGCAAGATCGGGTAGTCGCGGCGGACGTCGCCACCGCAATTGACCAGCAGGCCGAGCATCGCGATCGGATGATTCACCGGATCGCGGGTGGTGACGATCAGGCGGTCGCCGGAGAGGCGCACGCGCGCGTCGTAGATCCAGGGGATGTCGTCGTTGCCGGCGTTGTTGCCGACCCGCTTGAAGCAGGTGGCGTCGAATTCCTCACCGGCTGCACGCACCAGGCGCACCTCGGCACGCAGCGGCTCTCCCAGCGCGGACCGGGTGACCAGATCCCCAAGTCCGACAGCTCCTGCTGTTGGAGTACCTAGGGGAATGAGGGTTGCTACGAGCAGGGATAGTGACTTGCGCGCGCTGTTCATCAAAACGTTGGTCGTGGTCCGGCAAGCAGAAGCCTGGTGGGTTGAGCGGTGGTGCGCGCAGAGCAGGCACCTTCGCCAAAGCTACAGTATTCTAAAGAAGTTTGTCGGCCGTAGCGGGCCGTTGTCGGCCTGTCGGGTGGCTCAATTGTGACGTGTGGTACCCCGAACGGCATTTTTTACGAGTTTTTTAGCCTTTTCTGCTTTTTTATTGCCATGCCCCTGCCTGACCCGAAATCGCCGCGTACCCGGGCCCACCATCGACGCATCGATGTCGAGGGATTTGTGCGTGACGATGGCCTGTTCGATCTGGATGCCCGCCTCACCGATCTGAAGGATATTGATTACCCTTTGTCGTCGGGCCTCCGCAAGCGTGGCGACCCCGTCCACGACCTGTTCATCCGCGTGACCATCGACCCCCAGTTCAACATCGTCGATGTGCAAGCGTGCTCCGACTGGGTGCCATACCCCGGCGCCTGCGACACCATCGGCCCCGCCTACCGCCAGCTGATCGGGCTCAATCTGGTGCGGGGTTTCCGGCGCACGGTGGGCGAGATGTTCGCCGACGTCCGCGGCTGCTCCCACCTCACCGAACTGCTCCTGTCGCTGCCCACCGCCGCCATCCAGACCTTCGCCACCTTCCGTCGCGACAACGACGAGGAGGTCGAAAAGCCCTTTCAGCTCGATCGCTGTCACGCCCTCGAAACCACCACCGACACCGTGCTGCGCTACTACCCCCGCTGGTATCGCGGCGGCGATGCTGGCTAGGGGTCGGGAAAACCGCAGTTGCGCTGCAGCGTGAAATCGGTCGCGCCGCTGGTTTCGTATATAATCAATTGATCCGTAATCCGGGGCGCCTGCGGCAAACGTCGTCTGCCCCCGGGGCTGGATCGCCTTTCGAGTGGCCGGGCCAGCTGGCCTGACGCGCGAGAGGGAAAAGCGGTGTCTGCGTTGGACGAGGGAGAACGGCGCAGGTATCGCGGGGTGCGTCAGCACTCCGAAGAGTCCCATCAACCAAGCGTAAGCGGCCTTTTCAGGCCAAGACTTCGATCGAAGGGCAACCATGAAAATTCATGAATATCAGGGCAAGCAAATCCTGAAGAAGTTCGGCGTCACGGTTCCGCGCGGTATCCACTGCACGACCGTCGACGACGCGGTCAAGGCAGCGGAAACCCTGGGTGGCAAGGTTTGGGTCGTGAAGGCCCAGATCCACGCCGGCGGACGCGGCAAGGGCGGTGGCGTGAAAGTCGCCAAGTCTCTTGACGAAGTGCGTCAGTACGCCAGCCAGATCCTCGGCATGCAGCTCATCACCCACCAGACCGGCCCCGAAGGCCAGAAGGTGCGTAACCTGCTGATCGAGGAAGGTGCCGACATCAAGCACGAGTACTACGTCGCCGCGCTGACCGACCGTGCCACCCAGTCCGTTGCCATGATGGCTTCGTACGAAGGCGGCATGGACATCGAGGAAGTTGCTCACAAGACCCCGGAAAAGATCGTCAAGGTCTTCATCAACCCGCTGGTCGGCCTGACCGACGAGCAGGCGCTCACCCTGGCCAAGGGCATGGGCATGAACGAGGCCTCCATCCCGCAGTGTGTCGACACGCTCAAGAAGCTGTACACCTGCTACATGGAAACCGACGCTTCGCTGGCGGAAATCAACCCGCTGATCCACGAAGGCGACGGCACCGTCAAGGCGCTCGACGCCAAGTTCAACTTCGACTCCAACGCCCTCTATCGCCAGCAGGAAATCGTCGCGATGCGCGACCTGGACGAAGAAGACGCGGACGAAATCGAAGCCTCCAAGTTTGATCTGGCCTACATCTCCCTGGACGGCAACATCGGCTGTCTGGTGAACGGTGCCGGTCTGGCGATGGCCACCATGGACACCATCAAGCTGTTCGGTGCCGAGCCGGCCAACTTCCTCGACGTGGGCGGCGGCGCCACCACCGAGAAGGTGACCGAAGCCTTCAAGATCATGCTCAAGAACCCCAAGGTCAAGGGCATTCTCGTCAACATCTTCGGCGGCATCATGCGCTGCGACACCATCGCCACCGGCGTGGTCACCGCTGCCCGTGAAGTGCACCTGTCGGTTCCGCTGGTCGTCCGCATGAAGGGCACCAACGAAGACATCGGCAAGCAGATCCTGCGTGATTCGGGTCTCCCGATCATCGCTGCCGACACCATGGCCGAAGCGGCCCAGAAGATCGTCGACGCGGTCAAGTAAGGAGATTCCGAATGTCCATTCTGATCAACAAAGACACCAAGGTCATCACCCAGGGCATCACCGGCAAGACCGGTCAGTTCCATACCGAGAAGTGCATCGAGTACGCGAACGGCAAGAACTGCTTCGTCGCCGGCGTGAACCCGAAGAAGGCTGGCGAGAAGATCCTCGACGTGCCCATCTACGGTTCCGTCAAGGAAGCTGCCGCTGAAACCGGTGCCACCGTCTCCGTGATCTACGTGCCGCCCGCTGGCGCCGCTGCCGCCATCTGGGAAGCCGTTGAAGCCGACCTCGACCTGGCCATCTGCATCACCGAAGGCATCCCCGTCCGGGACATGCTGGAAGTGCGCAACAAGATGAAGGCCAAGGAAGCCGCCGGCGGCAAGAAGACCCTGCTGCTGGGTCCGAACTGCCCGGGTCTCATCACCCCCGATGAAATCAAGATCGGCATCATGCCGGGTCACATCCACCGCAAGGGTCGCATCGGCGTGGTTTCCCGCTCCGGCACCCTGACCTACGAAGCTGTTGCCCAGCTGACCGAAATCGGTCTGGGCCAGTCTTCCGCCGTCGGTATCGGTGGCGACCCGATCAACGGTCTGAAGCACATCGACGTGATGCGCATGTTCAACGACGATCCCGACACCGACGCCGTCATCATGATCGGCGAAATCGGCGGTCCGGACGAAGCTGAAGCCGCCCTGTGGTGCAAGGCCAACATGAAGAAGCCGATCGTCGGCTTCATCGCCGGTGTGACTGCCCCCGCGGGCAAGCGCATGGGCCATGCTGGCGCACTGATCTCCGGCGGCGCCGACACCGCTGATGCCAAGCTCGCCATCATGGAAGAGTGCGGCTTCAAGGTGACGCGCAACCCGTCCGAGATGGGCAAGCTGCTGAAGGCCATGCTGTAACCCGGCCTGTGCCTCACAAGAACCGCGCCCGAGGCTTCACCGCCCGGGCGCGGTTTTTATTTTGTCCTGCGCTCTCGCGTACCGTGCCGGTGGCGCTAGAATCCGAGCGCCCCTTCATTATCCCGATCACGTAATCGACGCGATGTGCCGGTTTCCTGAACACTTTCTCCTGGCGGGCGTCTTTCCGCCGGCATCGCCGCGATGAGCGATTCGAGTCTTCAATGGCGGATGGCCCTGGAGTCCCATGTCGGGCAGGTCCGCGCACGCAACGAAGACTACGTCTTCTGTGACGAGCATCGGGGCATTGTCGCCCTGGCCGATGGCATGGGCGGCCATGCGGGCGGCGGCGTCGCGGCGCGGCTCGCGGTTGATGCGTGGGTCGAGCGGATCGCTGCGTGTGGTGACGAACCGGTCGTGGAGCGGGATCTGTTGGTGGCCGTGGCCGATGCCAATCGCGCCGTGTTCTCGGCCGCCTCGGGTGATCCGGCCCTCCGCGGAATGGGCACGACCCTCGTTGCCGGGTGCTTCCGTCGCGACGGGATGCTGGTCGCCTGCAATGTGGGCGATTCCCGCCTCTATCGCCTGCGCGGCGATGTGCTGACCTGCCTCACCCGTGACCACAGCGTGTTGCGGGAGCAGTGGGAGGCGGGCATGATTGAATCCGAGTCAAGCGCCCCGATCGGCCTGAAGGGGCTGCTTACCCGGGCGGTGGGCGTCTCGGCGAATGTGGTTCCGGATGTGACAATTTCCACGCTTTTGCCGGGGGACGTCTATCTTCTTTGCTCGGATGGGCTTACAGAGATGCTTCCCGATGCCGATATTGCCCACGTGCTCGGCGCGCTGGGGGGGAACCCCCAGCTGGCCGCAGCGCATCTGGTTGATCTGGCAAACGATCGGGGCGGGATGGATAATATATCGGCTGTCATTGTGTCGTCGTGCGAGTCAGGACGGCTCGGAGCCGAGCTTGATTAAGCTGGATTGAGATAGGAAGAGTGATGCCCAGGTTGATATTGAGCATGGATGGTCTGGTGCTGAAGGAGATGGTGCTCGAGAAGGAGCGCACCACCATTGGTCGCAAGCCGCACAACGATATCCAGATCGACAATCTGGCGATCAGTGGCGACCACGCTGCGATCGTGACCATCCTGAACGATGCCTTCCTCGAGGACATGAACAGCACGAACGGCACCTACGTGAACGGTCAGCCGGTCAAGAAGCATGTTCTGAAGAACAACGATGTGATCGAACTGGGGAAGTATCGCCTCAAGTATCTGTCCGATGGCGGTGGTTCGCCGTCCGAGCAGGACGAAGCCATGTCCTTCGCCCAGGTTGCGGTCGAAACCGACAGCGGCCTGTCGGGCGCGGAAGCCGCGGCGATCGTCACATCGACGGGTGCTTCGGCCCCGCCGCCGGTGGCAGCCCTCGGCATGATCCAGATCCTCAGCGGCGCCCATGCGGGCCGCACGCTCGAGCTTTCCAAGTCGCTCACCACGCTCGGCAAGCCCGGGCTGCAGGTGGCGGTGATCACCCGGCGGCCCCACGGCTACTTCATCACCCACGTCGAAGGCACGGTGTTCCCTGTCGTCAATGGGCGCTCCCTGGATGCCCAGGCCCATCGCCTGAGCGACCACGACATCATCGAAATCGCTGGCGTGAAGATGGAGTTTTTCTCGCAGGCGACATCCCAGTAACCTGCGCGAGGGACGAACGTGATTTTTCTGGCGGCCGATGTCCTGACGGAATCGTATTCTGATGCGCTGGCATCCGATTCGTGTCGGTTGCATTTGGCAGACCAACAACCGCACTTGCGGAGTTCCACGAGAATAAGATGAAGGTGCGGGTTCTGGGGTGCAGTGGCGGTATCGGCGGGCGCGATCAGCGCACGACGGCCCTGCTCGTGGACGACGATGTTCTCATTGATGCGGGAACCGGGGTCGGTGATCTCGAGTTCGACGAGCTGCTGCGCATCGACCACGTCTTCGTCACCCACGCGCACCTGGATCACATCGCGATGATCCCGTTGCTGGTCGATACGGTGGGCGAAGCCCGTTCGATGCCGATCGTCGTGCATGGCTCGCCTGAAACCCTCCGCATCCTCCGTTCGCACATCTTCAATTGGCTGATCTGGCCCGACTTCTCGTCGATTCCCGATCGGGGCAACCCGTTCCTGCGGTTTCAGGAAATGCACATCGGCGAGAGCGCCAACATCGGCGGCGGCCGCAGGATGACAGCCCTGCCGGCGCTGCACACGGTACCGGCGGTGGCCTATCAGGTGTCCTGCGATACCGGCAGTCTGGTGTTCTCGGGCGACACCACGTATTCCGAGCCGCTGATCGCAGCCATCAACGACATTCCCGATCTGCGCTACCTGCTGGTCGAAACCGCCTTCCCCGATGCCCTCCACGATCTGGCCATTGCCTCGCGGCATCTGTGCCCGAGTCTGCTGGCGTTGTTCCTCGACCGGATCAAGGTTTCGCCGGAGGTGTGGATCACGCACCTCAAGCCGAGCCGGGCCCAGATCACCGTCGACGAGATCGGCAACTATCGCGGGCGTTTTCAGCCAAAGGCGCTCTACAACGGACTCGAGTTCATCATCTAGCCATTCATTCGGGCTAAAGTTGACGCGCCTGTGCGCCGTAGTACCGGCATCCACGCATGGGCGGCAACCTCGATCGGTTCGTGTTTCCAGATATGACGAAATCCACTAGCAGCACACCTGCCCCGCGCGGCATTGCGGGCGACGTCGCAAGCCGGCTGGCCTTTTTCAAGGGTCTGCAGGCGGTGACCAACCGCGTGCACGCAACGGAGAACATCGACGAGATCATCTTCGAACTGTCGGCCGACATCTGCGCGTTGTTCGCCGCCGACCGGCTGACGATCTACGTGGTCGACGAAAGCCGGACGACCATCTCATCGCGGGTCAAGACCGGCCTGCACAGCATCCGCACCATCCGCCTGCCCATCGCCGAGAACAGCGTGGCGGGCTACGTGGCCCTCACCGGTCAGATGCTCAACATCCACGACGCCTACGACGAGCGTGAGCTGAAGAAGATCTCCGCGCGGATGGAGTTCCGCCGCGAGGTGGATGAGCGCACCGGCTACCGCTGCCACCAGATGCTCGTGGCGCCCATCGCCAACCCCGACGACGGCGAGGTGCTGGGAGTCATCCAGCTCATCAACAGCCGTAACAGCGAGGTGTTTTCGGCGATCGCCGAGGAGGGCATCCAGGGCCTCGGGCAGACGCTGGCGATCGCCTTTGCCCAGCGCCGCCATTCCCTGATCCAGCCCAAGTCGAAGTACGAGGGGCTGGTGAATGACGCCAAGCTCACCGCCGCCGAGCTTGAGGCCGCCACCAGCGCAGCCCGCGAGCGCGGTGTGCTCCTTGAAGAACTGCTGATTGCCGACTACCACCTCAAGCCGGCGGATATCGGCGGTGCGATCTCGCGCTTCTTCGGTGTGCCCTATGAGCCTTTCCGGCCGGACCGGGTCAAGCCGCTCGATCTGCTGCGCAACCTGAAGCGCGATTACATCCAGCAGGCCCAGTGGGTGCCCCTCGAGGAAAACCCCGAAGGCATGTTGATCCTCGTCACCGACCCCGAGCAGGCCATTGCCTCGCGGATGGTGCAGAACGTCTTCCCCAAGGCCCACCCGGTCTATCTGGTCACCACCCACGTCGAGTTCCTCCAGACCGTCGAGCAGTTCTTCGGCGCCTCCAACGATGACTCGTCGGTCACCGAGCTGCTGTCCGATCTCTACGACGACGACGGTGACGGGATCTCGACGGCTGAGGATGTCTCGGCCGCCGCCGACAACGAGCTCGTCAAGCTGGTCAATCGGATCATCATCGACGCCCACCGGCAAGGCGCCTCCGACATCCACATCGAACCGCGCCCCGGCAAGGAGAAGACCCAGATCCGCTTCCGCAAGGACGGTTCGCTGGTGCCCTACATCGAAGTGCCGTCCAGCTACCGCAGCCCGATCGTCACCCGCATCAAGATCATGTGCGATCTCGACATCTCGGAGCGGCGCAAGCCCCAGGATGGCAAGATCAAGTTCCGTCGCTTCGGCCCGCTGGACATCGAGCTTCGGGTGGCCACGGTGCCCACCACCGGCGGCATGGAAGACGTGGTGATGCGTCTGCTCGCCAACAGCGAGCCGCTGCCCCTCGAGCAGCTCGGGCTGCTCGAAAACAACTTCCAGCGCCTCAAGCAGACCATCGCCAAGCCCTACGGCATCTTCTTCGTGTGCGGCCCGACCGGCTCGGGCAAGACGACCACGCTGCATTCCATCCTGGGCTCGATCAACACCCCGGATACCAAGATCTGGACCGCCGAAGATCCGGTCGAAATCACCCAGAAGGGCCTGCGCCAGGTGCAGGTCAACCGCAAGGCCGGGCTGGATTTCCCCACCGTGATGCGCTCATTCCTGCGGGCCGACCCGGACGTAATCATGGTCGGCGAAATGCGCGACAAGGAAACCGTGTCGATCGGCCTCGAAGCCTCGCTCACCGGCCACCTGGTTTTCAGCACCCTGCACACCAACAGCGCGCCCGAATCCATCGTGCGTCTGCTCGACATGGGCATGGACCCGTTCAACTTTGCCGACGCGCTGCTCGGCGTGCTGGCCCAGCGGCTGGCCAAGCGCCTGTGCAGCAAGTGCAAGAAGGCCTACCACCCGGACGAGAGCGAGATCCGCCATCTCCTCGACGAATACTGCGAGGACCTGCACAACACCCCGATCTTCAAGGAAGACCCGGACAAGGCGCGCGAAGCCGTGCTGAAGGGCTGGCGCGAGCGCTACGGCGACAAGGACGGCCGCTTCACGCTATACGCGCCGGTGGGCTGCGACAGCTGCACCGGCGGCTATCGCGGCCGGCTTGGCCTGCACGAACTGATGATCGGCACCGACCGGGTGAAGGAACTCATCCAGGAGCGGGCACGGGTCGCCAACCTGCTGTCGGTGGCGCTGGAAGAGGGGATGCGTACCCTGCGTCAGGACGGCATCGAGAAGGTGATGGCCGGGCTCACCGACCTCAAGCAGGTCCGCAAGGTCTGCATCCGCTGACCCTGCGGACGGCGCGGTTTCAGTCGAGCCGCGCCAGCTTGGATTTGGCCATCGGCGGATTGCGCGCGAAGTAACGCCGCAGACCGCGGACGATGGCTTCGGCCATGCGCTCCTGGTAGGCCTCGTCGTTCAGGCGGGCTTCCTCTTCAGGGTTCGAGATGAAGGCCGTCTCGACCAGAATGGACGGGATGTCCGGCGCCTTCAGCACCGCAAAGCTGGCCTGTTCAACCTCGCCCTTGTGCAGGCGATTGATGTTGCCGAGTTCGCCCAGCACTGCCTTGCCCACCTTCAGGCTGTCGTTGATCGCCGCGGTCTGCGACAGATCGAGGAGGGTGCGCGCCAGGTGGCTGTCCTTCACCCCGATGTTCACCCCGCCGATCAGGTCGGCCGCGTTTTCCTTCTGGGCCAGCAGGCGCGCGGCGGTGCTCGATGCGCCTTTCTCGGACAGCACGAACACCGAGCTGCCCCGCGCTGTCGGGCTGATGAAGGCGTCGGCGTGGATCGACACGAACAGATCGGCCTGCACCCGGCGGGCCTTGGCCACGCGCTGCTGCAGCGGCACGAAGTAATCGGCGTCGCGGGTGAGCATCGCCCGCATGTTGGGCTGGGCGTCGATGCGTGCCTTGAGGCGGCGGGCAACGGCCAGGGTGACGTGCTTTTCAAAGCTGCCGGCTGCGCCCACGGCGCCCGGGTCTTCGCCGCCGTGGCCGGGGTCGATGGCGACGGTGATCAGGCGGCTGACGGTGTCGTCGTCGTCCGCGCGGCGGGGCTCCTCGGCCGGCGGCGCATCACGGCGCGGCGTGGGCTCGGCGGGCTTGCCACGGGGCGCTTCGGCGGTCCTGCGAGGCTTGTCGTCGTTGCGCTGGGGCGGCGTGGCGCCGCCGGCGGCGGCCTCTTCCGGAGAGATCTTCTCGAGCAGGGCGAGGAGCGGATCGACGGGTTCGGTGGGGTAGAGATCCAGCACCAGCCGGTGGCCGTATTCGCCCACCGGACGCAGGGTGAACACCTGCGGGCTGACCTCGGCCTTGAGCTCGATGACCAGCCGGACGACGCCCGGGCGGTTGCGCCCGGCGCGGATGAGCTGGATGTACGGGTCCTGGCCGGTGATCTTGGTGGGCAGCGACTGGAGCACCTCGTTCAGCTCGACGCCTTCCAGGTCCACCACCAGGCGTTCCGGGTTGCGCACCGACTGGTGGGTGAACACCAGCGGTTCGCGGCTTTCGAGGGTGATCCGGGTGTAATCCTTGGCGGGCCACACGCGCACGGCCAGCACGGAAGTCTGGGCGGCCTGGCCGCTGCGGCTCACCAGCAGCAGGAGCGCCGCACTGGTCGAGCCGATGAAGCGCCGGCGGCTCAGCAGGCCGGCGGGTTCGGCGACGGCTTTGCCGGCAGGGCGGTGAACTTTTCGAGACATCGTTGACCCTCCGTGCTCAGCGCGTGCAGTGCAAGCTGGCGCCCGCCGTCTGCTGCAAGCTGCAGTTCGACTTCGAGATCCGCCGCGCAGAGATAGGGGTGGGCGCGGTCAGGCCACTCGACGAGACGGATGCCGTCGCCCTCGAAATACTCGTCCAGGCCGGCTTCAAGAAACTCATCTGCATGGGTGAAGCGATAAAAATCAAAGTGATATACGGTTATTCTAGAATCTTTATAAGGTTCGACCAAGGTATACGTTGGACTTTTGACTTTCCCGGCAAATCCCAGACCCCGCAGCAGGCCGCGGGTGAGGGTGGTCTTGCCGGCGCCCAGGTCGCCCCGCAGGTAGATGGTCAGCCGTGAGGGCAGGGCGCCGGCAAGGCGCTCGCCGGCTGCAAGCGTCGCGCTTTCGTCCGGCAGGTGCAGGCTGGGCGACGGATCGTTATCATGTTCGTGATGAGCGTGGAGCACGACATTCTTCCTGGTGGGCATGGGGATCTGGCAGGTCTCGCGGCACGCATCAAGGCGTGGGGGCGAGAGCTCGGGTTTGACGCGGTGGGGATTTCCGACACCGGGCTGGCCGAAGCGGAAAGCGGACTTGCGGCCTGGCTGGCCGCCGGCTTTCACGGGCAGATGGATTATATGGAGAAACACGGGACGAAGCGCTCCCGTCCGGCCGAACTGCTGCCGGGCACCAGTCGGGTGATCTCGGCGCGCATGTCCTACCTGCCCGACGCCGCTGCCGCCGAGGCGGTGCTCGACCAGCCGGGCAAGGCCTACATCTCTCGCTACGCCCTTGGGCGCGATTACCACAAGGTGCTGCGCGCCCGCCTGCAGCGGCTCGCCGATCGCATCGCCGCCGAAGCGCCCAACGCCCATCGGGTGTTCGTGGATTCGGCGCCGGTGATGGAGGTGGCGCTGGCCGGCAAGGCCGGGCTGGGCTGGCGGGGCAAGCACAGCCTGTTGCTGTCGCGCGAAGCCGGTTCGTTCTTCTTTCTGGGTGAGATCTACATCGACCTGCCGCTACCGGTGGATGGGCCTGTGGAAGGCCATTGTGGCACCTGCTCGGCGTGCATCTCCGCCTGCCCGACCGGGGCGATCGTCGCGCCCTACCAGGTGGACGCCCGGCGCTGCATTTCGTATCTGACCATCGAGCTGCACGGCAGCATCCCCGAAGCACTCCGCAGCTTGATCGGCAACCGGATCTACGGGTGCGACGACTGCCAGCTGGTGTGCCCGTGGAACCGCTTCGCCCGCCCGACCGCCGAGGCCGACCTTGCACCCCGTCACGGCCTCGATTCGGCGACCTTGGTGGAGCTCTTCGGATGGGACGAAAAACAGTTCGCCGAGCGCATGGCCGGCAGTCCGATATACCGGATCGGCCATGAGCGCTGGTTGCGCAATATTGCAGTCGCGATGGGCAATAGCACCGCCACACCCGGGCTTATCGCTGCCCTGAGGGCGCGACAGGGCGATTCTTCGGCGATCGTCAGGGAGCATGTCACATGGGCGCTACTAAGACACGGTGTTCCCGGTGCTTAAGGCACGGTATAGTACGCGGCGATGTTTCGAAAACCCTCTCCCAAACCCGCTGAAGACGCACGCGCGCCACAGACTCTGGCGGAAGTGACCGCCATGGAGGCGTGGAGGTTCGATCCGCTGTGCATCGCGGAGGATGGACCGACTGTCAATGCCGCCAGCGAGCGGCAGGACAAGTTTCGCATCAAGATGCTGATGCGGGACGGCGAACGGCGCCGGGAGACGGACCTGCTGATCCAGAAGCGCTATGCATGGCGCGGCTATGGTCAGGTGGGCGTGGCGGACGAACCCAACCAGCTCACCATGAACGCCGAGCTCTTCGGCCGCGTTTACGCCACGGTGACGGTGAACGTCGATTCCCCCGCCGGCCTCGCCCTCGATGCCACTTACGGCGCCGAAGCCGCCCGTCTGCGCTCTCAGGGCGCCAAGCTGTGCGAGTTCGGGCGTTTTGCGATCGACCCGTCGGCGCGTTCCAAGCGCCTCATCATCTCGCTGGTGCACCTGCTCTATATCTACGCCCACCGCGTGAAGGGCTGCACCGACATCCTCATCGAGATCAATCCGCGTCACCGGGCCTTCTACGAGCGCCTGCTCGAGTTTGAACAGATTGGTGCCGAACGCACCTGCGAACGCGTCAATGCGCCCGCCATCCTGATGCACATCTCCTGCGCCAAGATCGAGCGGCGCCTGAATGAGATCGGCGGCAAATGGCGTGAACTGCCGGACGAAAAATCCGCCTACAAGTTCGCCCTCAGCGCCGAGGAAGAGGAAGAGCTGGTCGCCCGTCTCGGCTACTAGCCCCGCGCCGCTGCGCCGAGTGGCGTAGAATCCGGCTTCCCCGTTTTTCCTTCCGATCATGTCTGATATTGGCAAGCTGCCGATCGGGGTCTTCGACTCCGGCGTGGGCGGTCTCACCGTCGTGCGCGCGCTGATGGAGCGCCTTCCGCTCGAGAACATCGTCTACTTCGGCGACACCGCCCGGGTGCCCTACGGCGTCAAGTCGGTGGCGACCATCGAGCACTTCACCGGCCAGATCACCGATTACCTCCTCGACCAGGGCGTGAAGATGCTCATCATCGCCTGCAACACCATGGCGGCGGTGGCGGCCCATGTGGTCAAGGAGAAGGCCGGCAGCATCCCGGTGCTGGATGTGATCGAGGCCGGCGCCCGGGCCGCGGTGGCCGAATCCACCTCCCGTGCCATCGGCGTCATCGGCACCCCCACCACCATCAACAGCAACGCCTATGCCCGCCGGATGCACGCCCTTGATCCGAACGTGCGGGTGTATTCCCAGGCCTGTCCGCTGTTCGTGCCGCTGGTCGAGGAAGGCTGGCTGGAGCACGAGGTGACCCGCCTCACCGCCCAGGAATACCTGCGCCCGGTTCTGGTGGAAAACGTCGATACCCTGGTGCTCGGCTGCACCCACTACCCGCTCATCAAGCCGCTGCTGCAGGATGTGGTCGGCCCCAACGTGCGGCTGGTGGATTCGGCGATCACCGTCGCCGAGCAGGCTGCCCAGAAGCTTGCCGAACTGGGCATCGCCAACGACGGCGAATCCCTCTCCACCTACCGCTACACCGTCACCGACATCCCGCTGCGCTTCCAGACCATCGGCGAGCGCTTCCTCGGGCGCTCCCTCGGGCAGGTCGACAAGGTCGACTGGTAAACAAAAAACGGCTGCCCGAATCGGCAGCCGTTTTTGTTTGCAGCGGAGCGCGGATCAGGCGTTCTTGCGCTTCTGCCACAGCACGTCGCCGCGGCCGCCGGCGCGGTTGAGCACGCGGCCAAGCACGAAGAGCAGATCCGACAGGCGGTTGAGATACTGGCGTGGCGCGTCGTTCACCGCTTCTTCCTGGCCCAGCGCAACAATCATCCGCTCGGCGCGCCGGCAGATGGTGCGCGCCTGGTGGGACAGCGCCGCCGCGCGGGTGCCGCCGGGCAGGATGAAATCCTTCAGCGGTTCCAGATCGTCGTTGAAACGGTCGAGTTCGTCTTCCAGGTACTGAACCTGCTTGGCGGTGATCATCTCCATGCCCGGGATGCACACCTCGCCGCCCAGATCGAACAGATCATGCTGCACGTTGGTGAGCAGGGTGCGCACGTCGTCGGGCAGCTCCTCGCACAGCAGGATGCCGATGGCGGCGTTCACTTCATCCACCTCGCCCAGGGTGTGGATGCGCAGGCTGTTCTTGGAAACCCGGTTGCCGTTGCCCAGGCCGGTGGTGCCGGCGTCGCCGGTTCGGGTGTAGATCTTGGAAAGTCGGTGGCCCATTGCTGTCTCCCTCGTTCAAGGTGTTTGTCTGTTATTGAACGGCGGATTATAGCCATCAGGGCGCGGCGGGGTTGGATGCTACAATTTCAGGCTTTGAAACTTGCGTTCCCCCGACCGTCCCCCGCGACGCCACCCGGAGACCCCACGCCGATGAAAAGCGCCGAAATCCGCCAGAAGTTCCTTGAATTCTTTGCCTCCAAGGGCCACCAGATCGTGGCCTCCAGCTCGCTGGTGCCCCACGAGGACCCGACCCTGCTGTTCACCAACGCGGGCATGAACCAGTTCAAGGATGTCTTCCTCGGCTTCGACAAGCGCCCCTACACCCGCGCCACCACGTCCCAGAAGTGCGTCCGCGCCGGCGGCAAGCACAACGACCTCGAAAACGTCGGCTACACCGCGCGTCACCACACCTTCTTCGAGATGCTGGGCAATTTCAGCTTCGGCGATTACTTCAAGCGCGACGCGATCAATTACGCGTGGGAACTCCTCACCGTCGTCTTCAAGCTGCCGAAGGACAAGCTCACCGTCACCGTGTATGCCGAGGACGACGAGGCCTACGACATCTGGACCAAGGAAATCGGTGTGCCTGCCGACAAGGTCATCCGCATCGGTGACAACAAGGGCGCACGCTACGCCTCCGACAACTTCTGGATGATGGGCGATACCGGCCCCTGCGGCCCGTGCACCGAGATCTTCTACGATCACGGCGAGCACATCTGGGGCGGCCCCCCGGGATCGCCCGAAGAAGACGGCGACCGCTTCATCGAGATCTGGAACAACGTGTTCATGCAGTTCAACCGCGACGAGGCCGGCGTGATGCATCCGCTGCCCAAGCCGTCGGTGGATACCGGCATGGGTCTCGAGCGCATCTCCGCGGTGCTCCAGCACGTGCATGCCAACTACGAGATCGACCTGTTCCAGGCACTCATCAAGGCTGCCGCCCGCGAGACCAGCGACGCCGACATGGACAGCCCGTCCCTCAAGGTGCTGGCCGACCACATCCGCGCCTGCTCCTTCCTGATCGCCGACGGCGTGATCCCCGGCAACGAAGGCCGCGGCTACGTGCTGCGCCGGATCATCCGCCGCGCCATCCGCCACGGCTACAAGCTGGGCGCCCGCGCCGCGTTCTTCCACAAGATGGTGCCGGATCTCGTCGCCGAGATGGGCGAAGCCTATCCCGAACTCAAGGCCGGCCAGCAGCGCATCACCGACATCCTCAAGCAGGAAGAAGACCGCTTCTTCGCCACGATTGAAAACGGCATGGCGATCCTCGAAGGCGAGCTCGCCGCGATGGCCGCCGCCGGCAACACCGTGTTCAACGGCGAGACCGCCTTCAAGCTCCACGATACCTTCGGCTTCCCGCTGGATCTGACCGCCGACGTGTGCCGCGAGCGCAACGTGACCGTCGACGGCGCCGCCTTCGATGCCGCGATGGCCCGCCAGAAGGAACAGGCCCGCGCCGCCGGCAAGTTCAAGATGGCCGCCAACCTCGAATACGACGGCCCGGCCACCACCTTCCACGGCTACGACTCCCTGGAGCACAAGGGCAACATCCTGGCGCTCTACAAGGACGGCGTGCCCGTCAATGAACTCGCCGAAGGCGACATGGGCGTGGTGGTGCTGGACGACACCCCGTTCTACGCCGAATCCGGCGGCCAGGTGGGCGACCGGGGCGAGCTGCGCTCGGTGCATGGCATCTTCGCGGTGGAAGACACCCAGAAGATCCAGGCCACCGTGTTCGGCCACCACGGCGTGGTCACCACCGGCAAGCTCACCGTGGGCAACGGCGTGACGGCCAAGGTGGATCTGCAGGCTCGCGCCCGCACCGCCCGCCACCACTCCGCCACCCACCTGATGCACAAGGCCCTGCGCGAAGTGCTGGGCGAGCACGTGCAGCAGAAGGGCTCGCAGGTCGATCCCGACAAGACCCGCTTCGACTTCGCCCACACCCAGCCGGTGACGGCCGAAGAGATCGCCCGCATCGAGCGCATCGTGAACGACGAGATCATCGCCAACGCCGCCACCGACGCCAGCGTGATGGACATCGAATCCGCCCAGAAGACCGGCGCGATGATGCTCTTCGGCGAGAAGTACGGCGACGAGGTGCGCGTGCTCACCATCGGCTCGTCGAAGGAGCTCTGCGGCGGCACCCACGTGGCGCGCACTGGCGACATCGGCCTGTTCAAGATCACCCTCGAAGGCGGCGTGGCTGCCGGCGTGCGGCGGATCGAGGCAGTGTGCGGCGACGTGGCCGTGGCCCTGGTGCAGGATCAGCAGAAGCTGCTGGATGGCGTCACCGGCGCCCTCAAGGCCCAGCCGCAAGAGGTGCTGGCCCGCGTGGCCCAGGTGATGGACAACGTGAAGGCGCTGGAGAAGGAACTCGCCCGCCTGAAGAGCAAGCTCGCCGCCAGCCAGGGCGACGATCTGGTCAATCAGGCCGCCGACGTGGCCGGCGCCAAGGTGCTCGCCGCGACGCTGGAAGGCGCCGACGTGGCGACCCTGCGCGAGACCCTCGACAAGCTGAAGGACAAGCTGAAGAGCGCCGCCGTGGTGCTGGCCAGCGTCAATGATGGCAAGGTGAGCCTGATCGCCGGCGTGACCGCCGATCTCACCGGCAAGGTCAAGGCCGGTGAGCTGGTCAACTTTGTGGCCCAGCAGGTGGGCGGCAAGGGCGGCGGCCGCCCGGACATGGCCCAGGCCGGTGGCACCGATGCGGCGGCGCTGCCCGCGGCGCTGGATTCGGTGGTCGGCTGGGTAGCCGGCAAGCTGTAAGCTGCGCCTCAGCTCAAAAACAAACCCGGCCTTGTGCCGGGTTTGTTTTTTGGAAGCCGGGAAACCCGCGGTGATCGCGGGCGGGGCGGTCAGAACATCAGCCGCGAGGCATTCACGTCGAACGCCGCCGCTGAGGTGACCTCCGGCACGCTCTCGCCCCGCTCGAGGCGCTCGATGCGCTCCTTCTGGGCTGCGCAGGTCTTTTCGAGTTCGGCCACCCGCTTGTCCAGGTGCTTGATGCGCCATTGGCGGCGCAGGGTGCCCGGCGTGGAGACCAGCGCGACGATCAGCCCGCCGATGGCAAGCGCCACCAGGAGCAGCACGCCCAGGGGACCGGTGAAGGATGAGCCCAGCAGCGTGACCGTCACTTCGGTCGTGTTGGCGGTGGCGAAGATGACGCTGGCGATCGTGATCAGCATGCCGACCAGGGTGAGCAGTTGCATGGACTTCTCCTTGTTATTGGCGGACCAGGTCGATTCTAGTGCATTCCGTGCGCAGCCCGCAGCCCAGGATGGGTATCGCTGGCTGTGCCGCCGGTTTCCCATCGAATGGCGCGAGCAGCCCGGCGCGCTACCCGCAGCTTCAATGAAGAACGCCCCGTGGCGGGTGAGGCCACGGGGCGTCTGTCTTGCTGCCGGTCTGGCGCCTGGTGCGCGTCAGGCGGTCAGGCGCACGGCCTGGGCGTTGCGGAAGGCGTCGAGCCGCTCGGCCTGCAGCTTGCGGGCAACGGCCAGGTTCTTCTCCTTCACGTGGCCGAAGCCGCGGATCTCGTCCGGCACGCTGGCGAGGGCGACCGCCGCTGCGTGGTTGCTGGGCGAGAGCTTGGTGACGATCTCGTCGAGGGTCTTGATGTACTCGTCGATCAGGTCACGCTCGGTGCGGCGCTCCTCGGTCTTGCCGAACAGATCCAGCGCACCGCCACGCAGCTTCTTCAGCCCGGCCAGACGCTGGAAGGCCTTGAACATCCACTGGCCGTACTGCTTCTTCTGCAGGTGGCCGGTCTTCGGGTCGCGGTCGGCCAGGAGCGGAGGCGCCAGGTTGTACTTGACCGTGTAGCCGTGCTTGAACTGCGCGTCGAGCTGGGCCAGGAAGGCCGGGTCGGTGTGCAGGCGGGCGACTTCGTACTCGTCCTTGTAGGCCATCAGCTTGTACAGGTAGCGGGCGGCGGCCTCGGAGAGCGCGCTGCCCGGCAGCACGCGCTGCTCGGCGGCGACGACGCGCTTGATCACGTCGGCGTAGCGCTTGGCATAGGCTTCGTCCTGGAAGGCGATCAGCTCGGGCACGCGCACCTCGACCAGGCGCTTCACCTCGCCCTGGGCACCCACGGATTCGACGATCGCCCGGGCGGTGGCCGAGAGCTGCGGCTGCGGGTTGAGGGTGAAGACCCCGGCGCCGGCCTGACGGGCGATCTCGGCTTCGACGAAGGCGCGATCGACCACCACCATGCGGCCCCAGCGGAAGGCGGCGAGGCTCTGCTCGACCCCTACGCCGGAGTTCTTGATGGCCTGCTCGATGGATTCGGCCTTCAGCGGAATGGTGCCCGCCTGGTAGGCCACGCCCACCATGAAGTTGTTGGTCGCCATCGCATCGCCAAACAGCCCCTCGGCCATCGCCTGGCCATCCAGGAAGACATTGTCTTCCTTGCGGGTGACGCGGTCGATGCCGGCGGTGAGTGCCGCCACCGCCGGGAACGGGTTGCGCCGGTTGGTGACCATCTGACCGGTCGGCGTCTGGGTGGTGGAGACGATGGCGATGGTGCGGTTGGGGCTGCACTTGTCCAGGTTCTTCGGATCGGTCGCGTTCAGGATGTCGAAGCCCAGGTAGAGGTCGGCACGCCCGTCGGAGATCTTGTTGGAACCCTGGAACGGCTTGTGGGTGATCTTGATGTCCGAGATCACCGCGCCGCCCTTCTGGGCGAGGCCGGTCTGATCGAGGCCGATCACGTGCTTGCCTTCGAGGCGCGCGGCGTTGGCGAGGGTCGCCACCACGGTGACGGAACCCGTGCCGCCGATGCCCATCACGTGGATGCCCACGCCGATGGTGTCGTCGATCTTGTTCACCGGTGCCGGCAGCTCACGGTCGAGGGCCGGGATGCGGCCTTTCTTCTTCTTGGGCGCGCCCTCCGAGGCCGGGGCCGGGTTGGGGGTGACGGTCAGGAAGGACGGGCAGAAGCCCTTCACGCACGAGAAATCCTTGTTGCACGACGACTGGTGGATGCGCGTCTTGCGGCCGAACTCGGTCTGCACCGGCTCCACGCTCATGCAGTTGGATTTCTCGCCGCAGTCGCCGCAGCCTTCGCAGACGCGCTCGTTGATGACCACCACCTCGGCCGGCTCTTCGGCCTTGCCGCGGCTGCGGGCGCGGCGCAGCTCGGCGGCGCACTCCTGGTCGTGGATCAGCACGGTGGTGCCGGGGGTGGCGGCGAGTTCGCGCTGGGCTTCGTCCAGGCGGTCGCGGTGCCACACTTCGGTGTGGCCAGCCAGCGAGATGCCCGAGTAGTTGCCCGGCTCGTCGGTGGTCACGATGACGCGGCGCACGCCGTTGGCGAGCAGGTCCGCGACCATGTTGGGCACCGGATTGGCGCCCTGGATGGCCTGACCGCCGGTCATCGACGTGTGCGAGTTCACCAGCAGCTTGAAGGTGATGTTGATGTCGGTGGACGCGGCGTAGCGGATCGCCAGGCTGCCCGAGTGGGCGTAGGTGCCATCGCCCATGTTCTGGAAGATGTGGCCGGTCTCGGTGAAGGGCGCCATGCCGATCCACTGGGCGCCTTCAGCCCCCATGTGGGTGCCCATCACCACGTTGCGGTTCATCCACATGGCCATGGTGTGGCAGCCGATGCCGGCCGACACGATGCTGCCTTCCGGCGCCACGGTGGAGCTGTTGTGCGGGCAGCCCGAGCAGTACCACGCGGTGCGCGCGGTGGTCGGCAGCTTGGTGCGCTCGTGGATCTCGTCGAGGCGCTTGAGCCAGGCTTCGGCCGACTCGATGCGCGTCTTGCGCGACAGGCGCTTGAGCAGCGCGCGCACGATCACGTCGGATTCGAACTCGCCGTAGTGGGGCAGCAGCTCCTTTTCCTCCTCGTCGAACTTGCCGACGATGCGCGGCGCGTTGGCGCGGCCGTACATCACTTGCTTGGCGAACATCTCGAGGAAGGGGCGCTTCTCTTCGATCACGAAGATCTCTTCGAGGCCTTCGGCAAACTCGCGGACGATGGTCGGTTCCATCGGGAACAGCATGCCCATCTTGAGCACGCGGATGCCGTAGCGGCGCAGCGCGGCGTCGTCCAGGCCCATCTCGAGGAAGGCCTGCATCAGGTCGTTGTAGGTCTTGCCGGCGGTGATGATGCCCAGCCACGCGTCCGGGTTGGGGATCACGATGTTGTTGAGCTTGTTCTCGCGGGCGTAGCGCTTCACCACCTCGAGGCGGCGGGTGTAGAGCGACTGCTCCATCTCCAGCGCCTCGACGCGCACGTTCATGCCCAGGTTCATGTTGGGCGTGAAGGGCTTGCCGTCGAAGGTCAGATCCGGGGTGAGGAAGTTCAGGCGCGCCGGATCGACGTTGGCGGTGCCGGTGCCGTCGGCCACGTTGGTGACGATCTTCATGCCCATCCACACGCCGGCCATGCGCGACATCTGGTAGCCGTGCAGGCCCAGGTCGAGGATCTCCTGCACGTTGGCCGGGTAGAGGGATGGGATGCCCACGTGAAAGAGCATCGGCTCGGATTGCGAGCACAGGGACGAACTCTTGCAGCTGGGGTCGTCGCCGGCGATGGCGAGCACGCCGCCGTTCTTGCCGATGCCGGTGTAGTTGGCGTGCTTGAGGGCGTCGCCCGAGCGATCCACGCCCGGGGCCTTGCCGTACCACATGCCGGTCACGCCGTCGAACTTCTGCTTGCCGACGGTGTGCATCATCTGGGTGCCCCAGACGGCGGTGGCGGCCAGATCTTCGTTCAGGCCATCGACGAACTTGATGTTGTTCTCGACGAGCAGCTTCTGCTGCTTGATGAGGGCGGCGTCGAGCATCCCCACCGGGGAGCCGCGATAGCCGGAGATGAACATGCCGGTCTTGAGCCCGCGCCGGGCGTCGGTGCGCACCTGGTCGAGGGTCAGCCGGACGATGGCGTCGATCCCGCCCAGGTGGATCTCGCCTGTCTCGCGGGTGAAGGTGTTGCTGATGCCTTGCTTGGATGACATTTTTGTTGTCCTCTTGTGTGTCCCCTCCCGGTCGGCGCCCTGCCTGCTGCTCTCGTGCGAAGGCCGGCGACGGCCGTGGCGGCGGTCGCCGGATCGATGCTGACCGGTTGTTGAATCGGGTGATGGCGCGGCTGGCCGGCTGGCCCGCCGCGCCATGGGCGCTTACACGAAGCGCATAGAGACGGAGCCCAGATCCTGGAAGCGCACGTTCACGTTGTCGCCCGGATTGACGGCGATGGCCTCGGTGACGCCGCCGGTCATGATGAAGGTGCCGGCCGGGATTTCCTGGCCGCGGGCGCCCAGGTGGTTGGCCAGCATGGCGACGGCGGCCAGCGGGTGGCCCAGCACGGCGGCGCCGGCGGCCATGGCCTTGATCTCGCCGTTGATCTCGAGCACCACGCCCAGGGTGCGCAGGTCGAGTTCGTCGAGGTTGCGCATGTTGCCGCCGATCACGAAGCGCGACGACGAGGTGTTGTCGGCGATCACGCTCTTCAGGTCAAACTTGAAGTCACGGTAGCGGCTGTCGATGATCTCGACGGCCGGCAGCACGAAATCCACGGCGGCCATCACGGTGCCCACGTGGCAGCCGGGGCCCTTCAGCGGGGCCTTGGTGACGATGCAGATCTCGGCCTCGACCTTCGGGTGGATCAGCTCGGCGTGCTTGATCTCGCCGCCGTCCGGGCGGGACATGTAGTCGGCGACGAAGCCGAACACCGGGGTCTCGACGCCCATCTGCTTCATCTTGGCGAAGGAGGTGAGGCCGCACTTGAGGCCGGCGACCTTGTTGCCACGGGCTTCCTTGCGGCGGCGGATTTCGTCCTGGATGGCGTAGGCGTCATCCCAGTCCATGTCCGGGTAGTCGTCGGTGATCTTGGTGACGTCCTTGGCCTGCAGTTCGGCGTTTTCGAGGTGCTCGGCGAGCTTCAGGATGGTTGCGTTATCGAGTTTCATTGCTGTGTCTCTCTATTGTTCAGTATCAGATGAAGCGGACCGAGGTGCTGCCGAGGCCACCGACGGAGCACACCAGGCTGTCGCCGGCCTTGACCGGGACGAGCGGGGACTGGGAACCGGACAGGATCACTTCGCCGGCCTTGAGGCCGATGCCCAGGCGGCCAAGGGTGTTGGCCAGCCAGGCCACGGCGTTGACCGGGGAGCCCTGCACGGCGGCGCCGGTGGAGGTGCTGATCACTTCGCCGTTCTTCTCGAGGACCATGCCGGCCAGGGCCAGGTCGATGTCGCGGGGGCTCTTGCGACGGCCGCCGAGGGTGAGCACGCCGCAGGAGGCGTTGTCGGCGACGGTGTCCTGGATCTTGATCTTCCAGTCCTGGATGCGGGAATCGACGATCTCGAAGCACGGCACCACGCAGTCGGTGGCGCGCAGCACGTCGGCGGCGGTGACGCCCGGGCCCATCAGGTCAGACTTGAGGATGAAGGCCACTTCTGCTTCGGCGCGCGGGGCGATCATCTTGCTGGTGTCGACGGCTTCGCCTTCGTTGAAGACCATGCCGGAGGTGAGCATGCCGAAGTCGGGCTGGTTGACCTTGAGCATGTCCATCACGACCTTGCTGGTCACGCCGATCTTCTTGCCGATGATGGTCTCGCCGGTGGCTTCGAGGCGGCGGGCGATCATGCGCTGCTGGATCTGGTAGGCGTCCTCGATGGTGATCTCGGCTTCGCGGTCGGTCAGCGGGGCAACGGGGGTGCGGGTGACGAGGGCGTTGTAGAGTTCGTCGCCGTATTGTTCGATCTTGGATTTGTTCAACATGGGGTAAACCTCGGATGTCAGGAAGTCTGCTGGTCGGCTTCGGCGAGGAAGTCGCCGACGAGCCGGTTGAAGCGGGCGTTGTGCTCGATCTGGGTCCAGTGACCGCAGTGGCCGAACACATGGAGCTGGGCGTTCGCAATCCACTCGGCAAGGGTAAGCGAGTTGGATAGCGGAATCACCTTGTCTTCGCGGCCGTGGATGATCAGCGTCTCGTGGGGCAGGGCGCGGATGTCGGCTTCGCGGCTGGTCATGGCATTCACCCAGCGCTGGCGCGGGGCGGGGAACATGGCCGCGAAGGATTCCTGGAAGCCCGGGCGGATGCTGGCCTGGTAGCGCAGCTCGGCGAGTTCGTCGGAGACGAGTTCGCGGCTCCAGGCGAAGTAATCCATGATCCCGCGCATGGCTTCGAAGGACGGCTCGTAGCCCCACACCGCGTCGAGCCCTTCGGTGATCGCGAAGGGCACGCCCACCGAACCCATCAGCACCAGCCGGCGCACCCGCTGGGGGGCGCGGATCGCCAGGGCCATGGCCAGGGCGCCGCCGAAGGAGTTGCCGACCAGATCCACCTGTTCGAGCCCGAGGGTGTCGAGCAGATCGAGGGCCTGCTGGACCCAGGTGTCCATGCTGTACTGGATGCCGGCCGGACGGTCGGTGTAGCCGAAGCCCACCATGTCCGGGGCGATCACGCGGCGATCCTTCGCCAGCGCGGGGATGACCAGCCGCCAGTTGGCCCAGGCGGAGACGCCCGGGCCCGAGCCGTGGATCAGCAGCACCGGAGCGCCGCTGCCCACATCATGGACGTTGGTCTCGAACCCGCCGGTGCGAACGCGCTTGCCGATTTCGGGATTCTGAGTCATCGCTGATCGCTCAGTACTTGACCATCACGTTGCGCAGCTCGGTGTAGAACTCCAGCGAGTGCACGCCGCCTTCACGGCCGATGCCAGACTGCTTGGAGCCGCCGAACGGGGTGCGCAGGTCGCGCAGGAACCAGCTATTGACCCAGCACAGGCCCACTTCGATGGCGTTGGCCAGGCGCATGGCGCGGCTGATGTCCTGGGTGTGGATGGAGGTGGCGAGGCCGTAGCGGTTGGCGTTGACCTTGTTCAGCACTTCGTCTTCGCTGTCGAACGGGCTGATGTGGCAGCACGGCCCGAAGATTTCTTCGGTGACGACGGTGGCGGTTTCGGGCAGGCCGGTCCAGATGGTGGGCTGAACCCAGCAGCCGTCCTTCAGGTCGTCCGGCATGTCGGGGATGCCGCCGCCGAAGACGATGTTGGCGCCTTCTTCCTTGGCCTTGGCGTACATGCCCAGCACCTTGGCCTGGTGCTTCTTGCTGACCAGCGGGCCGATCTTGGTGTCGTGGTCGAAGGGGCGGCCCGGCTTCATCTGCTCGGCCTTTTCCTTCAGGGCGGCGACGAACTTGTCGAAGATCGGGCGCTCGACGTACACGCG
The DNA here is from genome assembly GCF_030161255.1 of Zoogloea oryzae. Taxonomy (NCBI): domain Bacteria; kingdom Pseudomonadati; phylum Pseudomonadota; class Betaproteobacteria; order Rhodocyclales; family Zoogloeaceae; genus Zoogloea; species Zoogloea oryzae. The sequence goes on along the minus strand of NZ_BSPX01000052.1, from coordinate 10,088 downwards.
CTCGGTGCCGAGGCACACCTGGCCGGCGTTCTCGAAGCAGGAGCGGGTGACGGTGGCGACGGCGTTGTCGAAGTCGGCATCGGCAAACACGACGGCGGCGTTCTTGCCACCCAGTTCCAGCGACACCGGGCGGATGCCGACGGCGGCGGCCTGCATGATGGCGGTGCCGGTGCGGGTTTCGCCGGTGAAGGTGATGCCGTTCACGTCCGGGTGGGCGGTGAGGAAGGAGCCGGCGGAGTTCACGCCGTAGCCGTTCACCACGTTGTACACGCCGGGGGGCACGCCGACCTTGTTCATCACTTCACCCAGCAGGGTGGCGGTGCTGGGGGTGTCTTCGGAGGGCTTGACGACGACAGTGTTGCCGCAGGCGAGCGCCGGGCCGGCCTTCCAGGTCATCAGCAGCAGCGGCAGGTTCCACGGGCAGATGATGCCGATGACGCCGCGCGGGGTGCGCACGCCGTAGGAGCGGGCAGTCTTGCCGTCCGGGGTGCGCATCTCGAAGGATTCGGTGGACACGTTCTTGATCGTGTCGGTGAAGATCTTGAAGTTGGCCGCGCCGCGCGGGATGTCGATGTGCGAGGCGAGGTGGGCCGGCTTGCCGGTATCGGCGATCTCGGCCTGCAGGAAGTCATCGAAGCGGTTGTTGATCTCGGCGACGATGGCGTCGAGCATGGCGCAGCGCTCGACCACCGACAGCTTGCCCCAGGGGCCCTTCAGGGCGGCCTTGGCGGCGGCGACGGCGGCGTCCACTTCGGGCTGGCCGGCTTCATAGACCATGCCGATCAGCGAGTTGTCGACCGGGTTGCGCTTCTCGTAGGTCTTGCCGCTGAGGTTGGTGACGTACTCACCGTTGATGAAATTCTTGATCTCTTTCATGTCGTACTCTCTTTTAGTGGTGTCTCGGCCCTGCTCACCGCTGTGCTCCGCATCGACCGGCTGTTCATCCATCGGTAAGGCAGTGAGCGTGAAAGGATTCACGTTCGATAGAATAGCCTATTTTTCCGATATTTTCTAAAAATCTCGATATTTTTTTGAGGCGGATCAGAAGGAAAAAACCGCGCATCGGAGGCCGGTGCGCGGTCGGTGTTTCGGATCAGGTGAACACGCTCAGGAAGGCTTCGTTCAGCTTGCGATCGTGGTAGAAGATCGCCGGTCCGAGGGACTCGTCGTACCAGGTGATGGGCGGCTTGTCCGGGTAGTAGATGTAACCACCGGCGAAGACTTCGTTGCGGTTGCCCGACGGATCGAAGAAGTAGATCGTCTCGCCGCGGGTGATGCCGTGACGGGTCGGGCCGATGTCGATGGAGGTCTTGGTGCGCGACAGGATGTCGCCGGCACGCAGGACCTGCTCCCAGCTGCGCAGCTCGAACGAGGCGTGATGGAACTTGCCCTTCACCGGCTGGCGGATGAAGGCCACGTCGTGGGCCTTGTTCGAGCAGGACAGGAAGGCGCCGATCATGAAGTCCTTGTTTTCGGACAGGCAGACCTTCTCGGCGAGGCCGAAGCCCAGCACTTCCATGAACAGCTTGACGGTGCCGTCGAGGTCATCGCCGTAGAGCAGGCAATGGTCGAAACGCGACGGGGCGATGCCCTTCAGGTTGTCGGGCCACGGGTCCGGGTTGACGTCCTGCCCGTCGGTGCCGCAGTTGTTGCCGACGATGTCCTTCTGAGCGTACAGCTCCATCACGTGGCCGGTGGGCACCGTGAAGCGGAAGCGTTCGCCGGTGGCGAGAAGCTCGCCGGCGGGAACCCACGAGAGGTCGGTGGCGAGGCCGGATGCTTCCACATCGGCAGCCAGCTTCTTGAGGGTGGCGGGGGAGTCAACCTTCCAGCCCATGTAATCCATGCCGGCTTCGTCGGCTTCACGCAGGATCACGCTGCTGTGGTCCTGCTCGTCCCACCCCTTCAGGTAGACGCGGTTCTGGGCGTCGCGGGCGACTTCGATGAGGCCGAGCACGTCGCGGTAATGCTTGACGGCCGGTTCCAGTTCGAGCACGCGGATCGAGACGTGCCCGGGGCGCAATACGCCGGTGAGTGCCATTCAATATCTCCTCTTCGGGTTGATTTATGTGCGTCGTCGCCTGAAACCCGAAACCGGGCGATCGACTTGTACCGGTCGGGCTGCGTGTGCAGTCCCTCGGCTGTTTCGACCCGTAGGTCGCTCTGCGGGTGAAGCATCTCGTGCTGCTTGTGCGCGCAAAAACGTGCACGCCCCATAGCATAGCCAAAAGTCTCAAAATTTATCAGCAATATCGATATTTTTTGAGGGGACGCACTGCCGCGGGTTGGGCGGCGAAGCCCGCGCCGGGGTGTTGGCCTGTTCGGGGCCATCGGCAACGCGGGGTTTGCGTGCCCCGGCGGCGTGTCGGCGGCCGGGGCGCTGCGGGTGGATCAGTGGGCGGTGGCCGAACGGCTGGTGTTGATGAGCGCCACGGAGATCAGGGCGATCACGGCCGGGATGGCGATGGCCATGAAGTTCTGCTCGAGCGGGAGCTTCATGCCCACCAGGATGCCGATCACGATCGGGGCCAGGATTGCACCGCTGCGTCCGACGCCAGAAGCCCACCCGATGCCGGTGGAACGCACCGACATCGGGTAGTACTGACCCACATAAGCGTAGGTCAGGATCTGGGTGCCGATGGTCGAGGCGCCAGCCAGGCCCACCAGGATGAACAGCACCTCGGTCGGCACCTTGTAGCCAAGCAGCGTGATCGACACCGCGGCGAGCGCGTAGAAGCCGAGGAGCACGTACTTGATATGAAAACGGTCGGCCAGCCAGCCGCCACCGATGGCCCCGATCATCGCGCCGAAGTTGAGCACGAGCACGAAGGTGAGGGCGGAGCCGAGGCTGTAGCCGGCGCTGGCCATGAGCTTGGTGAGCCAGGAGCTGAGGGCATACACCATGAACAGGCACATGAAGAAGGTGACCCAGAACATCAGCGTCGAGAAGCCGCGGCCTTCCTGGAACAGCTTGCCGATCGGCGCGCCGTGGGCCTTGTGGGCGGCGGGCAGCGCGAACTCGTCGGAGGCCGACGGGGTGTAGCTCGGCTCCAGGCGCTGGACGATGGCCTTCAGCTCGTCGAAGCGGCCGGTCTTGACCAGGAAGGGCATGGACTCGGGCAGCGACTTGAGCACGAAGGGGATCAGCACCATCGGCGCAGCGGCGGCGAAGAACACGTAGGACCAGCCATAGCTCTCGATGAGGCCCTTGCCGAGCACCGCGGCGAGCATGCCGCCCACCGCGTAGCCGCTGAACATCAGGGTGACCAGCGTGCTGCGCATCTTGCGGGGCGAGTACTCGGTCATCTGGGCGACGACGTTGGGCATCACGCCGCCGATGCCGAGGCCGGCGAGGAAGCGGGTCACGCTGAAGCTGACCGGGTCGGTGGTCAGGCCGGCGGCGGCGGTGAAGGCGCTGAACAGCACGATGCAGATCACGATGGCCCAGCGGCGGCCGATCTTGTCGGCGATGGTGCCGAGGAAGATCGCGCCGAACATCATCCCGAACAGGGCCGAGCTGACCATGTAGCCGGCGGTGGCGGGGGTGACGCCCATCTCCTTCATGATCGACGGGAGGGCGATGCCGGCCACTGCAAGATCGTAGCCGTCGAAGATGATGATGAGGGCGCACCAGAACAGGACGATGCCGTGGAAGCCGTTGAACTTGGCGTGGTCTGACAGGTGGTGGATGTCTACTTGGGCCATTTGTCTCTCGATTTATGTAGTTATGGGCTGGCGGGTATGGGACGCCGGGGTAGTGGCTTCAGCCGAGGTCGCCGCCACCGACCGGGATGATCGTCCCGGTGATGTAGGCGGACTCGTCCGAGGCCAGGAAGAGGATCGGGGCGACCTGCTCGTCGATCGTGCCGTAGCGGTGCATCAGGCTGGAGTCGATGGTCTGGTCGATGACGCCCTGGTACCACTCGGTTTCCTGCGCGGAGGGCGGCTCGGCGTTGCGCGGGATGCGCCGGGGCGGGGCTTCGGTGCCGCCGGGGGCGGTGGCGTTGATGCGGATGCCGTCCTTGGTGTGCTCCATGGCGATGGAGGCGGTGAGCGCATTCACGCCGCCCTTGGCCGCCGAGTAGGGCACGCGATGCACGCCGCGGGTGGCGATGGAGGAGACGTTCACGATCACGCCCTTCTTCTGGGCCAGCATGGCTGGCAGCACGGCGCGGCAGCACCACAGGGTGGGGAACAGCGAGCGGCGGATCTCGGCCTCGATCTGGGCTTCTTCGTAGAACTCGAAGGGCTTGGCCCAGATGGTGCCGCCGACGTTGTTGATGAGCACGTCGATGCGCTTGTGCTTCTTGAGGGCGGCGTCCATCACCGACTGGGCGCCGGCGAAGGTTTCCAGGTCGGCCTGCACGGCGATAGCCTTGCCGCCGGCTTCCTTGATCTCGGCGACGACGTCCTTCACCAGGTCGGAGCGATCGACAGCCACCACTGCACCACCTTCGGCGGCCACCTGCAGCGCCACGCCGCGGCCGATGCCCTGGGCGGCGCCGGTGACGATGACGACCTTCTTCTTGAATCGGTTAGCGCCGGCCATGTCAGTGGGCTCCTGCGGTGGACGACGAGAACTTCTCGAAGTGGAAGCTGTTGGGGGTGACGCCGGCGCCGTCCATCCACTTGCGCACGCCTTCGACCATCGGCGGGGGGCCGCAGACGTACACATCCACGTTGCCGTCGTGCAGCTGGGCGGGGGTGAGGTGGTCGGTGACGTAGCCGGTCTTCGGGTGGCCGCTGGCCGGATCGACGACGACAGTGAAGAAGTCGAAGCCGGGGATGGCGGCCTTGAGGACAGCGAGGGTTTCCAGCTCGACGAGGTCGTCGTTGGTATTCACGCCGTAGGCCAGCAGGATCGGCTGGGCGGGCGGGTTGTTCTGGAGGGACAGCAGCATCGACAGGAACGGGGCGAGGCCGGTGCCGCCGGCGAGCATCAGCACGGGGCGTTCGATTGGGCGCAGGTAGAAGCTGCCGAAGGGGCCGGTGAAGGTCATGGTGTCGCCGGTGCTGGCCTTCTGGCGCATGAAGGTGCTCATCAGGCCGTTCGGCACGTCGCGGATCAGGAAGCTGACGCCGCTCTGATTGGGCGCGCTGCTGAAGGAGTAGGCGCGGGTTTCCTGGGTGCCGGGGACGACGAGGTTCACGTACTGGCCGGGCAGGAAGGAGATCGCCTTGTCGGCTTCGAGCTTGAAGGAGACGGTGGTCGGCGAGTTGCGGTCGATCTCGGTGAGGGTGGCACTGTGGGTGGCGACTTCGGTCTTGCACGCGGCGGAAGAGGCCGGGATGCGGATCACGCAGTCGGAGGCCGGCTTCATCTGGCAGGTGAGGATGTAGCCCTGGGAAGCCTCTTCGTCGGTGAGGGCGTCTTCAATATAGACACCCTGGGTGTAGGTGCCGCTCTCGCAGTGGCATTTGCAGGTGCCGCAGGCGCCGTCGCGGCAGTCGAGCGGGATGTTGATCTTGGCGCGGTAGGCCGCGTCGGCCACCAGTTCGTCGGCGTCGCACTGGATGATGCGGGTGACCCCGTCTTCGAATTGCAGGGCGATGTTGTACGGCATGGAGTTGTCCTTCTCTGCGAGGGTGGTGCTCGGCCCGCCCGGAGGCGGGCCGTCGTCGATCAATGAATCAGATGTGGTAGATGTCGAGAACGTGATGGATGTAGTCGTTCTTCAGGACCACGTACTTCTTCTTGATCAGGGGCTTCTCGCCGGACGTGTCGATCGTGTACTCGGAGTAGCCGAAGTAGGTGTCGAGGATGTCGTAGCGGAAGCTGTGGGTCGCCCAGTTGAAACGGACCTTGGCGCTCGTCTCGTCCTGCGCCAGCACCTCGAGGTTGGTGATGAGGTGGCAGTGGCGGGTGTCCGGGATGGTGGCGCTGGAGCGGTCGGTCTCGATCCGGAAGACGCGGTCTTCGAGGCCCTGCTTGTTCGCGTAGTAAATCAGCGAGACCTGGCTGTGCGGGTCGTCGGTCAGGGTGTCGTCGTCATCCCACGACGGCATCCAGAACTCCACGTCGTCGGCGTAGAACGACAGCCAGTCGTTCCAGCGGCGCTCATCGAGGGCGCGGGCTTCTTGAAAGACAAAGGCTTGGATGGCTTCGTAGGACAGCATTAGTTGGCTCCGTTTTCTTGTTCAGCGAGGATGGCTTTCTTCATGACTTCGACCCAGTACTGGTGCTGCATCACGTACAGGCCTTCGTCCTCGGTCTTGACGCCCGACAGTTCCGGCTTGAGGCCGATCAGGTCGGCGTTCTCGTCCGGGCCCTGCACCCAGTGGGTGGCGCCGCGGGTCATGTCGTTCCACTTGACGATGCGGGCGTTGAAGCCGTGCTGGCAGGAGCGGAACTCTTCCAGATCGTCCGGGGTGGCCATGCCGGTGGCGTTGAAGAAGTCTTCGTACTGGCGCAGGCGGCGCTGGCGGGCTTCCGGGGCTTCGCCCTTGGGCGCGATGCAGTAGATGACGGCCTCGGTCTTGTCGACCGACAGGGGGCGCAGCACGCGGATCTGCGAACTGAACTGGTCCATCAGGTACACGTTCGGGTACAGGCACAGGTTGCGCGACTTCTTCAGCATCCAGTCGGCGCGGGCTTCACCGAACTTCTCGATCCACTCGGCGCGCTTGCCCCACAGGGGACGGTCTTCGGGGTTGGCCCAGTTGGTCCACAGCAGCATGTGGCCGTTCTTGAACGAGTAGGAGCCGCCGCCCTGGCGGGCCCAGCCGCCGGCGCTCATCGCCTTGATGGTGTCGACCTTGCCGTCGGTGGTGCGGCGGCCCTGGGTGGCGGCGTAGTTCCAGTGGGTGGCGGTGACGTGGTAGCCGTCGGCGCCGTTCTCGGCCTGCAGCTTCCAGTTGGCGTCGAAGGTGTAGGCGCCGGAGCCGCGCAGCACTTCGATGCCGTCCGGGGCCTGGTCGACGATCATGTCGATGATCTTGGTGGCTTCGCCCAGGTGCTCGACGAGGGGCACGACGTCCGGGTTCAGCGAGCCGAACAGGAAGCCGCGGTAGCTCTCGAAGGCACCGAGCTTGACCAGATCGTGGCTGCCTTCCTTGTTGAAGCATTCGGGGTAGCCGGCGTCCGGGTTCTGGTCCTTCACCTTGAGCAGCTTGCCGGCGTTGTTGAAGGTCCAGCCGTGGAACGGGCAGGTGAAGCTCGACTTGTTGCCCTTCTTGTGGCGGGCCAGGGTTGCGCCGCGGTGGGTGCAGGTGTTGGCCATGGCGTGCAGCTGGCCATTCTTGTCGCGGGTGATGATCACCGGCTGCCGGCCGACGTACAGGGTGTAGTAGTCGTTCGGGTTCGGGATCTGGCTTTCGTGGGCCATGAAGATCCAGTTGCCTTCGAAGATGTACTTCATCTCGAGCTCGAAGAGCTCCTGGTCGGTGAAGGCCGCACGGTCGATGCGGTACACCTGTTTTGCCGGGTCCTCCTCCAGCATCGCTTCCAACTTCGAAATCTTGAGTTGGCTGTCTTGGGTGGTCTGGGTCACGCTGATCTCCTATCCATGGTCTAAATCAAGGGACTGCTTCGGGGTTTGGCGACCCCTCTTGTTTCGTTTTTCCAGGCAACAGATGTCCGTGACGACCGGCGTCGGCGCGGGTCGGCTGTCTGGGCGGGAGGGCTTGCTGCGGGTCTGGCTAGCGGTGGTGGCCGCGATGGCGCAAGAGGTGCTGCATGGCTGTCTCCTTTGGTGTGCCTCTCTGGGGGCGTTTTGGGGCGGCCGGATGAGGTGTCGAGCATTTGCTCACTTGGCTGCCTTCTGCCTCATGATTTAGCAGGAGCTGTGCCATGACCCGCCAGCCGTGGCCGGCTGGCGGAGGTATCCCCTTGTCGCACAAGGGTTGTTCCGGAGTGCGGAACCCTTTTTGCATGGATGCGAGGGCGGCCGGGGAGAGGGGGCTGGCCGGCGTTGTGAATCAAATGATTTAATGCGCCCATAAATACTGCGGCGCAATATGCATCAATCCGTGCATAGTCGGCTTCATGGCGTTGTTCCTTTCCCTCAAGCCGGCGTATCTTTAAAAGCTAAAGACGGCGTGCGCCGGCTCGAGAGGCCCGCTGCAACCGCAACAACGAGATTGAGGATGGAGACAAGATGAGAAGCAAGGCGTGCCAGACGCCCGGGGAGCAGGCATGAAGACCGTCACCAGGACATCGCCGGCCGTGCGGGGAAAGCCGATCGTCGACCCAGAATCGGTCGAGCACGACAAGCTTCGTTTTCCTGATTTTTCCGACCTGCTCGCCAGGTTGCGGTTCTCGACCAGCGACGGCCGCATCTGGCTGGACGACCAGCGCATGCTGCTCATCCACGCCAAGTCTCTCGGCACCCTGCGCCGCGAGATGATCGAAGCCCTCGGCATCGACGTCGCCCGTGGCTTCATGACGCGGATGGGCTACCACGCCGGCGTCCACGATGCCCAGATGGCCCGCAAGGTGCGTTCCCGCACGTCGCTGCGCGACATGTTCGTCGTTGGCCCGCAGATGCACTGCCTCGAGGGCATCGGCATCTCCGAGCCCGTCCGGCTGGAGTTCGACGTGGCGCGCGGTCAGCACTACGGCGAGTTCATCTGGACCAGCCAGGTCGAGGACGAGGAGCATATGCGCCACTTCCCGATCGGCAGCGAGCCCGCCTGCTGGATGCAGATCGGCTACGCGTCGGGTTTCTCGACCGAGTTCATGGGGCGCCAGGTGCTGTACCGTGAGGTCGAATGCCAGTCGATGGGCCATTCGGCGTGCCGCATCGTCGGCAAGCTGGTGGAAGAATGGGGCGAGGAGGGCATCGAGGATCTGCGCTACATGATGCCCGAGACCCTCACCCAGCATCCGGCCCTGCCCGGCGGGCGCCCGGCCAGCACGGTCGGCCGTCCCGTCGAGGACGACGGCCAGAAGAGCGGCCCGGTCGGGATCTCGCCCAGCTACGCTGCCGCCTTACATATGGTGAAGCGCGTCGCGCCCACCCAGGCTACGGTGCTCTTTCTGGGTGAGAGCGGGGTTGGCAAGGAAGTCTTTGCCCGCAACCTGCACCGTCTGAGCAATCGCAGCGACAAACCCTTCGTCGCCATCAACTGCGCGGCAATTCCCGAGCAGCTGATCGAGTCCGAACTCTTTGGCGTCGAGCGCGGCGCCTTCAGCGGCGCCATGCAGAGCCGGCCCGGCCGTTTTGAGCGCGCCGATGGCGGCACCCTGTTCCTCGACGAGATCGGCACCCTCAGCGCCATCGCCCAGGGCAAGCTGCTGCGGGTGCTGCAGGAAGGCGAAGTAGAGCGTCTTGGCGACACCTGCACCCGTCAGGTCGATGTGCGGGTGATTGCCGCGACCAACGTCGATCTGCGGGAAGAAGTGCGCGCAGGGCGTTTCCGGGAGGATCTGTTCTTCCGCCTCAACGTGTTCCCGATCCGCATCTCGCCGCTGCGCGAGCGCCGGGAAGACATCCCGCTGCTGATGACCCACTTCCTCACCAAGTTCAACCGGCTGCATGGGCGCCATCTCACCGGCTTCACCCAGCGGGCGGTGGATGCCATGCTGTCCTATGACTGGCCGGGCAACGTGCGTGAGATCGAAAACGTCATCGAGCGGGGCGCGATCCTCGCGCCAGAGAACGGCGCCATCGATTCGCCACATCTGTTTACCAGTGGCGAACAGTTTGGCGAGCAGCGCTTTGAAGTGGGCCGGGAAGGGCGCCTGGTGGCGAGTGATCCTGCGTCGCTCGTCTCGGGGCCGGATCAGGCCTGTGAGTTCGACCGGGTCAGCCGCGGCGTGAACAACCTGCTGCTGGGGGATGGCAACGAATGCGAGAACGTCTCCCTCGACGAGATCGAGACGCTGCTACTCAAGCGCGCGGTCGAGCGGGCCGGGGGCAACATTGCGGCTGCGGCGCGCCTGCTGGGCATCACCCGGCCGCAGATGGTGTACCGGCTGAAGAGTCGCGGAATCGTTCATGACGGCGACTGAGGCCTGTTTTGAATTAATTTCCCCAAACCTCTTGACGCCTTCTGATAGTTCTTTATAATTCGGCCCTCTTCGCAGCGCAGTTGTTCAGCGCGGTGGAGGGGGGGTAGGCCGGAGGATTGGCTGCTTCTGCGCAGTC
>NZ_BSPX01000051.1:0-34405 GCF_030161255.1 Zoogloea oryzae | reverse complement strand
CGCCGGCGGCAGCAGGGCCAGCCAGCCCATGACGGTGCGGATGTCGCCGGCCTGCACTAACCCCATCGCGCAGGCTTCGGCCCAGGCGGCGGCGCGGGGCGCGTCACCAGCGGCCAGAGCGTATCGCACCGCCTCCTGCCACAGGCCGGCGTCGGCGCACCAACGGGCGGCGGCAAGCTGGATGTGGCGCAGGCGCGCCGGGTCGTCCCGCCCGAGGCGGGCCTTCAGGTAATCGGCAAACAGCGCATGAAAGCGGAACCAGCCGTCGTCCAGGCGCTTCACGAAGAGGTTCTGGCCGGCGAGCTCGTCCAGCAGCCGGCGGGCATCGGGCTGGCCGCTCACCGCGGCGCACAGGTCCGGGCAGAAGCGGTCGAGCGGGCCGGCGGCGAGGAGGAAATCCACCCGGGCCGGGTCGAGCCCGGCGAGGACGTTCTCGGCCAGATACGCCCCCACGCCCTCCCCCGCCCGGCGGCGGATGCCCGCCATCAGCGCGTTGGCGTCGTCGGCGCCGCGCACCGACAGGGCAACCAGATACATGCCGGCGGCCCAGCCTTCGGTGGTGCGCCACACGGCATCCGCCACGGCGGATTCGGCCAGCGGCCCGCCCAGGCCTTCAAAGTAATGCCGCGCCTCGTCGGCGGCAAAGCGCAGCTCGGGCTCGCCGATGCTGGTCAGCTGCCCCCGCGCCGCCAGCGTGGCGAAGGGCAAGGCTGGCGCGCCGCGCCCGGCGAGGATCAGCCGGAAGGCCGGCGGCGCGTAGCGAACGAGGGTCTGCAGGGCGTCGAGGAGCGGTGGCGTGGTGAGCGCGTCGGCGTCGTCGAGGATCAGCGCCACCGGCACCGGCGAGCGGGCCAGCCCGTTGATGAGGGCCGCCAGCACCGCCCGGGGCGAGGCCAGCGCATCCCGCGCGAGCAGGCGGGCGGCCTCGCGGGCCAGGCCGTCTTCGCCCCCCAAGGCCGCAACGAGATACGGGAAGAACAGGCCGGGATCGTCGTCCTCACGGTCGAGGCTGAGCCAGCCCACCAGCCAGCCCAGGCCGCTGAGGCGCTCGCGCAGCTGGGCGAGCAGGGTCGTCTTGCCGGCGCCGGGCGACGCACATACCCGCAGCACCGGCGGCTGGCCGGGCGCGCAGAGGGCATCCACCAGGCGTGGACGAAGCAGCACGCCCGCCGACGGGGCCGGCGGGCGTAGCTTGGTCTGGATCAGCAGGGACGGGCGCGGGTCGGCCCGGTCTGCCGAAAGCGAGGTCATCTGAAAACAGACGCCCCGGCCGCGATCCCACGGCCGGGAACGAGGCGGGTCACACCTTCTCGAAGATGCCGGCGGCGCCCATGCCGGTGCCGATGCACATGGAGATCATGCCGTAGCGGGCCGAGGTGCGCTGGAAGGCGCTCATCAGCGTGGCGGCACGGATCACCCCGGTGGCGCCCAGCGGGTGGCCGAGGGCGATGGCGCCGCCCTGGGGGTTGATCTTGGACTGATCCATGTCGAGCTGGCGCATCACCGCCAGGGCCTGGGCCGCGAAGGCTTCGTTGAGCTCGATCCAGTCGAGATCGGACTGCTGGATGCCGGCCGCCTTGAGGGCGCGAGGGATCGCCTCGACCGGGCCGATGCCCATGATCTCGGGCGGCACGCCGGCCACCGAGTAGCTGCAGAAGCGCGCGATGGGCTTCACGCCGTAGCGCTTGACGGCCGCCTCGGACATCAGCAGCACCGCGCCGGCGCCGTCGGACATCTGGGAGCTGTTGCCGGCCGTCACCGAACCGCGGGCGGCGAACACCGGCTTGAGCTTGCCGAGGCTCTCGACGGTGGCGTCGCCCCGCGGGCCCTCGTCGGTGTCGCAAATGCGCTCGGTGACGCGCACTGTGCCGCCCTCGCCCGGCACGTGGGTGCGCACGGTGTAGGGCGTGATCTCGTCACGGAAGGCGCCGGCGGCGATGGCCGCGGCGGCGCGCTGGTTGGACTGCACCGCGAAGGCATCCTGGGCGGCACGATCGATGCCCCACTGCTGGGCGACCTTCTCGGCCGTGAGGCCCATGCCGAAGGCGATGCCGAGGTTTTCGTCCTTGGCGAAGATCGCCGGGTTGAGGGAGATCTTGTTGCCCATGATCTGGGGCATCACGGTCATGCTCTCGGTACCGGCGGCGATCATCACGTCGGCTTCGCCCAGGCGGATGCGCGCGGCGGCGTCGGCCACGGCCTGCAGGCCGGACGAGCAGAAGCGGTTGATGGTGATGCCCGGCACGGTGTTGGGCAGGCCGGCCAGCAGCACGCCGATGCGCGCCACGTTCATGCCCTGCTCGGCCTCCGGCATGGCGCAGCCGACGACCACGTCGCCGATCTCGGTGGCGTCGAGCCCCGGCACCTTGGCCACGACCGCCGACAGCACATGGGCCAGCATGTCGTCCGGGCGCACGTTGCGGAACATCCCGTTGCGCTTGGCCACCGGCGTGCGGGTGGCGGCAACGATGTAGGCTTCCTGAATCTGTTTCATCGAATTCTCCTTTGGGTCAGTGAGGCGTGAGGTGCGAGGGGCCAATCTGCCTGCGCCGACCATCGCCAGCGCACCGGGCCAAAACAAGGCCTCCTCACTCCTTTCTCCTTACTCCTCACTGCAATCAACTAGTTGCGCAGCGGCTTGCCGGTTTCCAGCATGTGCACGATGCGCTGCTGGGTCTTTTCGGTCTTGAGCAGATCCACGAAGAGCGCGCGCTCCACGTCGAGAATCCATTGCTCCGACACCTTCGCGTTGGTCTCCACCTCGCCGCCGCACAGGGCGGTGGCCGCCGCACGGGCGACGCGGTAGTCCCACTCGGAGATGAAGCCGCCCTCCTTCATGTTGATGAGCATCATCTCGCAGGTGGCGATGCCGTTACGGCCAGCCACCTGCACGGCGCGCTGGACGAGCGGCGGCTGGTAGCCGGATTCGGCGATCGCCCGGGCCCGGGCCAGGGCCACATGGAGCAGCTCGTTGGCGTTGAAGAGGATGTCGTCGGACTCCTTCGCGAAGCCCAGCTCCACCGCCTGCAGGGCGCTCTTGGAGACGTTGGCCATGGCGATGGTCTGGAACATGTTCTGGATGAAGGGGAACACGTCGCCGCCCGCGGCCCGGCTGGCGAAGCCCGCCGCACGCAGCGCGAACTCCTTGCAGCCGCCGCCCGCGGGGATCAGGCCGACGCCGGCCTCGACGAGGCCCACGTAGCTCTCCAGCGCCATCACGCGATGGGTGGCGTGCATCACGAACTCGCAGCCGCCGCCCAGCGCCATGCCCTGCACCGCCGCCACCGTGGGCACCGCGGAATGCTTGAGGGCCATCGAGGCCTGCTGGAACTTGGCGACGGTCTTCTCGAGGCGGTCGAACTGGCCGGCCTTGCAGGCTTCGACGACCTGCGCCAGGTTGGCGCCCACCGCAAACGGCGCCTCGTGCCAGATCACCAGGCCGTCCAGGTCGCGCTCGGCGCGGGCGATGGCTTCGAGCACACCGTCCAGCACCTCGTCGCCCACCGCGTGCATCTTCGACTTGAAGGAGATGATGCCGATGCGGGCGTCCTTCGCCGGGAGGTTCCACAGGCGCACGCCGTCGTTCTCCCACAGGGTGACACCGGCGTCCGGCGCAGCCTCGCCCAGCACGCGCTCGGGGAAGAGCTGGCGCTGATAGACGGGCAGGGTCGAACGGGGCTTGAGGGTGGCGTCACTGGCGCTCCACGAGCCGTCCGGCGTGTGCACGCCGGTGCGACCGTCGAACACCCAGGCCGGCAGCGGCGCGTTGGTCATCGCCACGCCGGCTTCGATGTCGTTCTTGATGGCGTTGGCGATGGCCTGCCAGCCGGCGGCCTGCCAGGTTTCAAACGGGCCCTGCTGCCAGCCGAAGCCCCAGCGCATGGCGAAATCCACGTCGCGGGCGCTGTCGGCGATGGCGCCGAGCTGGAAGGCGCAGTAGTGGAACACGTCGCGGAAGATCGCCCACAGGAACTGGGCCTGCGGGTGTTGGCTTGCGCGCAGCTGGGCGAACTTCTCGGCCGGGTTGCGGTTCTTGAGGATGGCCAGCACTTCGGGCGCAACCTCGCCGGCGCTGGGGCGATAGGCGCCCGAGGCGAGATCCAGCACGTTGATGACCTTGCCTTCCTTGCGGAAGATGCCGCCCTTGGTCTTCTGGCCCAGGGCGCCCTTGGCGATCAGGCCGGCGAGCCACTCGGGCGACTTGTAGTAGCCATGCCACGGGTCGTCCGGCAGGGTCGCGTCCATGGTGCCGACCACGTGGGCCAGGGTGTCGAGGCCAACCACGTCGGCGGTGCGGTAGGTGGCGCTCCTGGGGCGGCCGATGAGCGGGCCGGTGAGGGCGTCCACTTCGTCGAAGCCCAGGCCCAGGCGCGCGGTGTGGTGCATCACCGCCAGGATCGAGAACACGCCCACGCGGTTGGCGACGAAGTTGGGGGTGTCCTTGGCGCGGACGATGCTCTTGCCCAGGCGGGTGGTGAGCCAGGCCTCCAGATCGTCGAGCATCGCCGGCTGGGTGCGGGCGGTGGGGATCAGCTCGACCAGCGCCATGTAGCGCGGCGGGTTGAAGAAGTGGATGCCGCAGAAGCGGTCACGCATGGCTTCGGGCAGGCCCTGGTCCAGGGCGTTGATCGACAGGCCCGAGGTGTTGGAGGCGAAGATCGCGTCCGGGCGGATGAACGGCGCGACCTTGGCGTACAGGTCGAGCTTCCATTCCATCTTCTCGGCGATGGCCTCGATGATGAGGTCGCAGTCGCGCAGCTTTTCGAGATCGGAACCGTAGTTGGCCACCTCGATGAACTGGGCCCGGTCGCGGGTGGCGAGGGGCGCCGGGTCGAGCTTCTTGAGCCCGTCCACCGCCTTTTTGGCGATGGCGTTGGGGTCGCCTTCCTTCGGCAGGTCGAAAAGGATGACCGGCACGCTGGCGTTGGCGCAGTGGGCGGCGATCTGCGCCCCCATGACGCCGGCACCCAGCACGGCCACCTTGCGAATGATGAGTCTGCTCACTTGCTCCTCCTTCAGATGCGGCCCATGGGTGAGCCGGCTTTATGGTTCAGGAATCCCGCGAATTATTTGAACAACTGTTCAAATCTTAGCGCAATCATGAATTTAGATGCAACAATCAGAAAAAAATCAGGTACCGACGGCGGTCGGCAGCGTGCCTTCCGGGGCAAGGAAACCCGCCACCACAAAGGGTCGCAGGCGGGCCATGATGCCTTCGGGATTGCCGGCATCGGCAAGGGAATAGGTTTCGGTCATCCGCATCACATCCTTTCCGGCCATCGCGTAGGCGACGATGCCGACGAAGAAGTACATGCGCCACACCACGTCATCCTGCGAGAGGTGGGGCAGCGTGCGCATGAAGGCCTGGCGGTAGCGATCCACCGCCTCCCGGTATTCAGCCGGAAAGAAGGCCTCGGTGCCCGGGCCGGGCTCGTAGAAGGCGCGCCCGATGAGTTGCTTGAAGACCTCGCCCGAGATGGTGTCCTTGCGGGTGAGGCGCAGCGCCGACGACAGGAAGGCATCCACCAGCACGTCGACGGCGATGGGCTTGCCGGCGGCATCGAGCTCGAGCTTGTCGAGATAGCTCACCCGGCTGCCGCCGCGGCTGCCCAGAGCGCGCTCGTAAACCGCCTCCATCAGCCCCTGCTTGGAGCCGAAGTGGTAATTGACCAGCGCCACGGGCACGCCGGCGGCGCCGGTGATCATGCGGATCGAGGTGGCGGCGTAGCCGTTTTCCATGAACAGCCGCTCGGCGGCGTCGAGGATGCGGGTCTTGGCGTCTGGGGTGGAATCGATGCGCGGCATGAAGGGGCCAGAAAAAAACCGGCGCCGGAGAGTCCGGCGCCGGGTTGTTACAGCAGATCAGAAAGCCATCGAGTACTGGGCGCCGAGGATCCACACGCGAGCGTCGTACACACCGGTCACGCGGCCACGACCGAGGGCGGTCTGGTTGTTGTCGATGTGCGACTCGGCCACGCGCAGGTAGGCGGCCCCCAGGTCGACCATGGAATCCTTGGAGACCTTGATCTGGGCGCCGGTCGAGAGCCAGGTCCTGTTGCTGTCGGGCAGCGACACGAGGCGGTGCTGGTCGCTCTGCACCGGACTCTGGTCGTAGGCGATGCCGAACTTCAGCTTCACCTGTTCGTTCAGGCGGTAGTTGGTGCCGAGGGCAAAGCGCCAGGTGTCGCGGAACTTGGTGTCGAGGGTCTGCACCGTCACGCCGTTGAGGGCGCCGGAGGTGCGCACGATGTCCACCTTCGGGATGCTGCTCCAGCCGGTCCAGGAAACGTCACCGAGCATTTCCCACTTGTCGTTGAGGGTCTGCGCCACGCTCAGGATGAAGGTCTCGGGCAGCTCGACGTCGGCCTTCGCCGCCCCGGTGGTGAGCGCCGCGCTGGCGCCCGCGGCCGGGCCGCTGACGGACAGGTCGCCCTTCAGGTCGTGCTTGATCGACGAGCGGTAGGACACGCCCACCTTCGTCGTCGGGCTCAGGGTGAACAGCGCGCCCACGTTCCAGCCCCAGGCGTCGTTGTCGGCCGACAGGGTGGCGGTGGTGGCGGCAAGCGCGGCCGACGTCACCGTGGCCTGGCGGATGTACTCCACCTTCATCTTCTGGTAGCTGAGGCCGCCGCCGACCGAGATCTTGTCGTTGATGCGGTAGGCCAGGCTGGGGTTGAGATTGACGGTCTTGATGTCGAACTTGATGGCCTGGGCACCGCCCAGCCAGGGATTGTCGTACTCGGTGACCAGACCGAAGGGCGCACCGATCCCGAGGCCGGCGTAGAGGTTCTTGGTCAGCGCCCACGACATGTAGGCGTTGGGGATGAAGGCCCAGCTGCCCGCGTCGTTGCCCTCACCGGCAGAGCCCAGCACACCGACACTCGAGCCGCGGTTGTCGAACTTGAAGGTCGGGCGCACGGCAGACATGCCGACCGACACCTCCCTATCCTTCAGCTGGGTCATGCCGGCCGGGTTGAAGAAGATCGTGCTGGCGTTCTCGGCGACGGCCGCCGAGCCCGCATACGAGTTGCCGATACCGCTGGCGTTCTGCTCGAGCAGCTGGAAGCCGGCGGCGGCTGCCTGGCCACTGGCAAGACCGGCGGCAACCAGGGGGATCAGGCGGGCGATGGTTTTCATCTTCATGGTGTCTCCTCACGTGGGCGCTGTCGTTGTGTGCAAGCCTCGGGCTGCGCGACGTCCCGGGCGTTTCTGGTTGGGCGAATCCACCGGGGATTCGCGGCAAGGGTGATGTCGATGCTGGGTCAGACGTTCGTTTCAGGCGGAATTTCCCGCTTCTGGCCGTTCTTGTCCACTGCCACGTAGGTGAGCACGGCTTCGGTCACCTTCACGACGATGGGGTGCTCCGGGTTGCGCTCGGCGTACACCGCCACATCGACGGTGATCGAGCTCCGCCCGACCTTGATGATCTCGGCGTAGAAGCTGACGATGTCGCCCACCGACACCGGCTGCTTGAACAGGAAGGAATTGACCGCGATGGTGGCCACCCGGCCACGGGCCCGCTTGATGGCCGGCACGGCGCCGGCGATATCCACCTGGGCCATGATCCAGCCGCCAAACACGTCGCCCGACGGGTTGAGATCGGCCGGCATCGGCATCACGCGCAGGACCGGCATCTGGCCTGGCGGGAGCTGGGTGGGTTGATTGCACATGGAGTGGCTCCTCGGGAGGGTTTCAGCCGGCAGCGCCGGCGCGGGACAGGTTCAGCGGCCCGCCGGTGAAGGGCGGAAAGCCGGTCCCGAATATAACCCCGGCGTCGGCCAGATCGGCATCCTCGACCACGCCTTTTTCAACGCAGCGACGGGCCGCAGCCAGCAGCGGCGCGGCGATCCGCTCGGCGAGCCCGGCCGGCGGCGCACCCGCGGCGGCCTTCTTCGCCCTGCCATCGACCCACGCGTAAAAGCCCTGCCCGCTCTTCTTGCCGAGCTGGCCGGCGGCCACGCGATCGGCCAGCGCCTTGGGCAGCACCGCATCGGCGCCGGCCAGGGTCTTGCCCGCCGCCACCGCGATGTCGAGCCCGACGGTGTCCATCAGCTCCACCGGCCCCATGGGCATGCCGTAAGCCACCAGCGCGGCGTCGATGGTCTCGGGGGCGATGCCCTCGTCCACACAGCGCAGCGCCTCATACATGTAGGGCCCGAGCACCGCATTGACCAGGAAGCCCGGCTCGTCCTGCACCGGCAGCGGCAGCTTGTCGAGCTTGCGCACGAAGGCGGCAGCCTTGCGGAAGGGTTCGTCGGCCGACACCGCGCTCTTCACCACCTCCACGAGCGGCAGCACCGCCACCGGGTTGAAGAAGTGGATGCCCACCAGCCGGCTCGGATCGGTCAGCGCGGTGGCGATGTCGGCGATGCGCAGGCTGGAGGTGTTGGACGCCAGCACCGCTTCCGGCCGGGCGCGCCGCTCAATGTCGGCAAACAGGGCGCGCTTGGCGTCGAGGTTCTCGAAGATCGCCTCGATGATGAGATCGGCCTGGGCCACGCCTGCGCCTGCCGGGTCGGGGATCAAGCGGTCCAGCGCAAAGCGCGCCTCCCGCGGTTTGCCCCGGAACTTGCGTTCGATGCGCTTGCCGGCCCGGGCGATGGCCGGGGCGATGCGTTCGACGGACTGATCCTGCAGGGTCACGATCATCCCGCGCAGGGCGCATTCGGTGGCGATGTCGCCGCCCATCACGCCGGCGCCCACCACGTGGACGCGCTTGGGCTCAAAGTCCGAGCCCTTGCCGAAGCCCTTCATGCGCTCCTGCAAAAAGAACACGCGGATCAGGTTCTTGGCGGTGGGCGAGCGGAAGATCGCCTCCAGCGACGAGGGCGAGCTGGCCGGCACCACCAGCGCGTTGCCGCCGTGATTGGCCCAGATGTCGATGATCGCGTAGGGCGCAGGGTAGTGCTCGGGCCGCGCCTTGGTAGCCACCTGCTGGCGGGCCTTGCTGGCGACGATGCCGGACAGCGGGCCGTTCATCAGCTTCTGCATGAACGGCAAGCGGTGCGGCTCGCGGCCGGAGAGCACCAGCATCCGCGCGGCGTTGTCCATCACCCGGGCGGGCACGGCTTCGTCGGCGAGGCCCAGGCGCTTCGCCTTGCGGGCATCCACGCCCTTGCCGGTGAGCATCAGGTCGAGCGCGGCGGCCGGGCCGATCAGCTGCGGCAGGCGCAGCATGCCGCCCCAGGCCGGGTAGATGCCCAGCATCACCTCGGGCAACGCCATGCGCGTGCCCGGCTCATCCACCGCGATGCGGTAGCGGCAGGCCAGCGCCAGCTCGAAGCCGCCACCCATGCAGTGCCCGCGCACCAGCGCCAGCGTGGGGTAAGCCACCGCGGCCAGGCGGTTGAAGAGGTTCCAGCCCCGCTCCACCAGCACCCGCGCTGCAGCGGCAGAGTCGATGGCGGTGAATTCCTCGATGTTGGCCCCGGCGATGAAGCCCGCCGCCTTGCCCGAGCGGATGACCAGCGCGGTGGGCGGCTGGCGGTCGAGTTCGTCGAGGAGCTGCCCCAGCTCGGTCATCACCGCAAAGCCGAGGGTGTTGGTGGTCGAATCGGCCACGTCGAGGGTCGCCCAGGCGATGCCGTCGGCGTCCCGTTCCAGTTTCCAGTGCGTCAGGTTCATCACAGGGCCTCCACCAGCATTGCGCCACCCAGACCACCGCCGATGCAGATGCTGGCGATGCCCCGCTTGCCGCCGGTGCGGCGCAGCGCGTGGAGCAGATGCAGCACGATGCGCGCCCCGCTCGCTCCCACCGGATGGCCCAGCGCCACCGCGCCGCCATCCACGTTGAGCCTGGCCGGGTCGATGGCGCCGAGCGCCCCGGGCAGGCCCAGGCGCATGCGGCAGTATTCGTCGTTCTGCCAGGCCTTCAGGCAGGCGATCACCTGGGCGGCGAAGGCTTCGTTGATTTCCCACAGGTCGATATCGTCGCGCCCGAGGCCGTTGCGGGTGAGGATCGGCGAGGCCGCATGCACCGGGCCGAGGCCCATGCGCTCGGGCTCCAGCCCGGCCCATTCGGTGTCGACGATGCGGCCGATGGGCGTGAGGCCGTGCTGCTGCACGGCGTCTTCCGAGGCGAGGATCAGCCACGCGGCGCCGTCGGTGATCTGCGAGCTGTTGGCGGGCGTCACCCGGCCGTATTTCTTGTCGAAGAAAGGCTTGAGCTTGGCGAGGCCGGCCATCGAGGCATCCCGGCGCAAGCCGTCGTCCTGGGCGTAAACCGTCCCGTCCTTGTCCACCAGCGGCACGATCTCGCCAAAATGCCCCGCGTCCTGCGCAGCCGCCACGCGGCGGTGGCTCTCCACCGCAAAGGCGTCCATGTCGTCGCGGGTGATGCCGAACTCGAAGGCCAGGTTCTCGGCGGTCTGGCCCATCAGCTGGCCGGCGATGGGATCGGTCAGGCCCTTCATGATGCCGATCACCGGCGCCAGGTAACCGAGCTTGAAGCGCCGGATCATCGCCAGCTTCTCGCCCAGGCTACGGGCGCCCATCCAGCCGGCGAACCAGCGCACCATCGGGTCGGAATACAGCAGCGGCGCCCGCGAGAGCGCGTCCACGCCGCCCGCCAGCACCAGCTGCGCGCGCCCGCGCTCGATGTTGGCGATGGCCGAGTCGATCGCCTGCATGCCCGACGCGCAGTTGCGCATCACCGTCCAGCCCGGCACGTCGATGCCGCAGCCCATGCGCAGGGCCACCACGCGGCCGATGTTCACCTCGTCGGGCGACGGCGCGGCGCAGCCGAGGATCACCTCGTCCAGCTGGTCCGGCGCAAAGCGCTGGCGGGCGAGCAGCGCGCTGCCGGCCGCGGTGGCGAGATCCGATGCCGCGAACGGCCCCGGCGCGTTGCGGGCCTTGAGGAAGGGCGTGCGCGCCCCGTCGATGATGTAGATCGGCTGGTTCATGGCGGAGCTCAGGCGGCCTGCTTCTGCGGTTCGGTCACATCGGCGAGCGCGTCGCGCAGGCCAAAGTCGTAGGGAAAGTCATCCACCCGGATCACCTTGTCGCGCAGTTCGCCGCGGCGGCGGATCAGGCGGTGCTCGTCGCCGCTGATGATGCCGGCGGTGAAGGCCGCGTCGTACAGCGCATCGACGCCGCCATTCACCAGCAGGCCGGGCTTGAACTCGCCGCGCTTGATCGCCTGGCGCACCTTGGCCTCGATGGGCTCGGCGGCGATCGTCGCCAGCAGCGCGGCTTCCAGCGCGCCGACGGGCTCTTCCAGATCGGTGGGCAGATGCACGTCGGAGGTGAGGCGGTCGCGGGTTTCGGACGGGTTGATGAGCAGGGTCGCCACCTCGTGGCCCAGCTTGTCGGACGGCACCACGTAGGGCCGGCCCAGCGGGAAGACCACCACCCGGCGCAGCAGCAGCGCGAAGAAGCGGTTGGGGAAGTTGGCGATCACGCCTTCGAAGGCGTTCTGGATCTTGAACATGCAGTCCCAGATCGCCCAGTGGAGGAGCGGCAGATCGGCGCGCTGGCGGCCTTCGTCCTCGAAGCGCTTGAGGGTGGCGGACGCCAGGTACATCAGCGACAGGATGTCACCCAGCCGCGCCGAGAGTTTCTCCTTGCGCTTGAGCGCACCGCCGAGGGTGCCCATCGAGATGTCGGCGATGAAGGCGAAGGCGGCCGAGAAGCGGGTGAGCTGCTGGTAGTAACGGCGCACTTCCGGCGCGATGTTGGCCGGCACGGCCACGAAGTGCGAGCCCGTCATGCCCATCACCAGCGCCCGGCCGGCGTTGTTGATGGTGTAACCGATGTGGCCCCAGAAGGCGTCGTCGAAGGCGGTCAGATCGCCGCTGCGGGCCGCGTCCATTTCCTTCAGCACATACGGATGGCAGCGGATCGCGCCCTGGCCGAAGAGGATCAGGCTGCGGGTGAGGATGTTGGCGCCTTCCACGGTGATGCCCACCGGCACCTGCTGGTAGGCGCGGCCGAGGAAGTTCTGCGGGCCCAGGCAGATGCCCTTGCCGCCGATCACGTCCATGCCATCATTCACCGACTGCCGGGCGCGCTCGGTGACGTGGTACTTGACGATGGCCGACACGACGGACGGCTTCTCGCCCAGGTCGATGGCGCCGGCGGTCATCACCCGCGCAGCGTCGCACAGGTAGGCGTTGGCGCCGATGCGGGTGAGCGCCTCCTCGACGCCCTCGAACTTGCCCACCGCCGTCTTGAACTGGTAGCGCACGCGGGCATAGGCGCCCACCGCGCGGGCGGTCATCTTGAGCATGCCGGTGTTGGAGCCGGGCAGCGAGATCGAACGCCCGGCCGCCAGGCACTCCATCAGCATCCGCCAGCCCTGCCCTGCCATCTTGGGGCCGCCGATGATGAACTCCAGGGGCATGAACACGTCCTTGCCGCGGATCGGGCCGTTCATCCACACCGCGTTGAGCGGGAAGTGGCGCCGGCCGATATCCACGCCCGGGTGGTCGTGGGGCACCAGCGCGCAGGTGATGCCCAGGTCTTCCACGTCGCCCAGCAGGTGCATCGGATCGTACAGGCGGAAGGCCAGGCCGAACACCGTGCACACCGGCGCCAGGGTGATGTAGCGCTTGTCGAAGCTCACGCGCATCCCCAGCACCTCGCGGCCCTGGTAGATGTCGCGGCAGATCACGCCGGAATCCGGGATCGACGCCGCATCCGAGCCCGCCCACGGGCTGGTGAGCGCAAAGGCCGGGATGTCCTGCCCGCTGGCAAGGCGCGGCAGGTAGTGGCGCTTCTGCTCCGGCGTGCCGTAGTGCAGCAGCAACTCGGCCGGCCCGAGGGAATTGGGCACCATCACGGTGACGGCCGGCGCCGACGAGCGGGTGGACAGCTTGGTCACCACCTGCGAGTGGGCGTAGGCCGAGAAGCCTTTACCGCCGAACTCCCTGGGGATGATCATCCCGAGGAAGCCCTTCTCCTTGATGTAACGCCACACTTCGGCCGGCATGTCCTGCTGCTGGGTGCATTCCCAGTCTTTGGTCAGGCGGCACAGCTCATCGGTTTCCACATCCAGGAAGCGCTGCTCCTCGGGCGTCAGCGTGGGCTTGGGGAAAGCCAGCAGGCGGTTCCAGTCGGGCTTGCCGGCAAACAGCTCGCCTTCCCACCACACCGTGCCGGCCTCCAGCGCGTCCTTTTCGGTCTGCGACATCGAAGGCAGCGCCTTGCGGAAAGGCTTGAAGATCTGCGCCGTCACCAGCCCGCGCCGCACGGCGGGCAGCAGGAAGACCGCCCCGATCACCGCCACCGCGGCCACCACGCCGGCGGTCAGCGCCACCGGCCACGCGGCCAGCCAGCCGAGCGCCGCAATCCACGCCAGCCCCACCCCATACCAGGCAAAAAAAGGCGCTCGCCCGTAGGCGAGCGCGACCACCAGGGGAGGGAGGGAAACCAGAAACCAGTAAGCCATGAGATGTCTCCTCGCGTGCGGTGCCGTCGTTCGCGGCCCGCATCCGTTTCTTTATGGGTTCGAACCAAAATCCGCCAGCGGCGCGCGCAGGCCGCCCAGCAGAAAACTCATCAACCGTGGCGCCAGGCGCGACGGGTGCTCGTCATCGAATTTGCCGGTGACAAGTTGCAGCGCGTCGGTGCCGGCGATGGCGTACGACATCGCGCCCATCATGAAATGGAAGCGCCACAGGATCTCCTTGCGCTCCACCTCGGGCAGCGCCCGGTACAGCGCCGACAGAAAGCGCTCGACGCACTCGGCGTACTCCTCGGCCAGAAACTTGCGCACGAACTCGTTGGGCTCGGTGTAGGTGCGACCGAGCAGGCACATGAAGGTGTGCCCGCCGCCCTCCACGTCGGCCGCCATCCGCAGCGCGGTGCCGAAGAAGGCATCGACGATGCGGCTCGGCTTGAGCGGCGCCCCGCCCGCCTCGGCCTCCATCTGATCCAGCACCACCAGACGCGCGTTGTTGAGATCGGTCAGGCGCCGGCGGAAGACCTCCTGGATCAGCAGCTCCTTGGTGCCGAAGTGATAATTCACCGCGGCCAGATTGACCCCGGCGCTGCCGGTGATCATGCGCATCGACGTGCCGTCGAAGCCGTGCTCCATGAACAGCACCTCGGCCGCATCGAGGATGCGGCTGCGGGTATCGGCAGATGTCTTGGCGTTGTCGTCGCGCATGGGAGTGGCCTCGAAAGCTGACTGACGGGGTAAAATCAAACAGTCGTTTTAATCATACGTTTACTTTTTTTTATGTCAACACTCGGGATGAAATACGAACGCACGGCTGGAAACTGCCCAATGAAACCTGAACCGGACGTGACGGCGCGGTAGCCACGGGGCCGTGGTGATGCGACTTTTCACCCGGCGAACCACGGCCCGGACACGCGAGCGTGATGTAATCGCCCTCAACCGATAAAAAGCTGTCTTTTCTTTCGGCGGGCTCATCCGTAAATGGTCAGGTGGCGCCTGCGTCCCACCAGCAAATCCGGCGAGCTTTAAATAGCGTCAATCGCGCCTCGTAACTGCAGGAAGTACTTCCATCCTCGACGCCAACCTATGCTCATTGGACTCATCAACAACATTGCCTTTCTGGTTGCCCTGGTTGCGGCGGGGCAGGCTGTCTTCTCGCGTTTCGAGAAAAACAGCCAGAGCCGGGAGGGATCGATCGGCCTGTTGTTCGGGTGCGTCGCCTTGCTGGGCATGGTCAATCCGGTCACCTTTGCGCCGGGGCTGATTTTTGATGGCCGGTCGATCGTGCTGTCGGTCGCCGGTGTCGTCGGCGGTGGCCTGGCGGCTGCCATCGCCGCCGCCATGGCGGCGGTGTACCGCTACCACCTGGGCGGCACTGGCGCGACGGTGGGCGTGATGGTCATCGCGCAGTCAGCCTTGCTGGGCGTGCTGGCGCGCTGGTGGTGGGCGAAGCGGAGAAGATCACCATCGCCCCTGGACTTCGTTGCGCTGGGGGTGGTGGTGCAGATTGGCCAGCTGGTGGCGTTTGCGCAGCTGCCAAACCGCGCTGGGCACGCCTTCATCGAGCAGGCCTGGTGGGTGCTCCTGCTGTTCTACCCGCTGGCAACCATGCTGCTCTGCGTGAGCTTTCGCAATTACGAGCAGCAGCAGAGCGACCGCGAGGCCTTGCAGGCGGCAGAGCACGCCGTGGTTCGAGAGCGCGCGATCCTGCGCACGCTGATCGACACGCTCCCCGACCTCATCTGGCTGAAGGATGCCCAGGGGGTTTACCTGTCGTGCAATCGGCGATTCGAGGCGTTTTTCGGCGCGAGCGAGCAGGCGATCGTCGGCAAGACCGATTACGACTTCGTGAGCAGGGAGCTGGCGGATTTCTTCCGCGCCCACGACAGGAAGGCCATGGAGACGAACGGGCCGAGCATCAACGAGGAGGAAGTCAGCTTCGCCTCGGACGGGCATCGCGAGATCCTCGAAACGACCAAGATTCCCATGCGCGACGAGCATGGCCATCTCATTGGCGTGCTGGGAATCAGCCACGACATCACCGAGCACAAGCAATCCAAGCAGGCCCTGGAGAACAGCGAGCAGCGTCTCAACATGGCTCTGCGGATCGCCCGCCAGGGGTGGTTTGAAGCCAACCTCCAGACCGGGGAGATCGCGGTCAGCCCGGAGTATCCGCGCATGCTCGGCTTCGACCCGGCTGAGTTCAACTCGACCATGAGCGACTGGAGGAACAGCATCCACCCGGACGACCTGCCGCAGCTGCAAGCCTTGCTCCGGCTGGCGCTCAAGACCGGCTCGGTGCAGGAGATGCGCTATCGGCGACGCAACAAGGCCGGCGAATGGCAGTGGATCGATTCGGTGGGCCAGGTCACGGAATGGGATCAGACGGGGCGCGCCCTTCGCCTGACCGGCATTCACATGGACATCACCGACCGCATCCAGTCCGACATCAGGCTCAGAACCACCCTGGCCGAGAACGAGCGCTTCAGGGAAGCCCTGGATGCCGTGCCGGCCCATGTGTTCATCAAGGATCTGGAGTCGCGCTACACCTACGCCAACCAGATGACACTGAAGATGTTCGGTTGCACGGCCGAAGTGCTGCTCGGCAGGGGCGACGCCGACTTCTTTCCGCCCGAAACGGTGCAGCGCCTGCGCACCATCGACCTTCAGGTCTTTTCCGGGGCCAAGAGCGAAGTGGAGATCGTGGTGCCCGGTGACGGCCCGGACAAGACCGACCGCATCTACTGGGAGGTCAAGACACCGCTCTACGCGGATTCGGAGCATCTCAAGGTCTCGGGGCTGCTGGGCATCGCCACCGACATCACCGAGCGCAAGCGGACCGAGCGGGAACTCATTGCCCACCGGGATCACCTGGAAACACTGGTCAAGGAGCGCACCGCGGCGCTGCAGCTCGCCAAGCAGGCCGCCGAGACGGCCAACATGGCCAAGAGCGCCTTCCTGGCCAACATGAGCCACGAGATCAGGACACCTCTCAACGCCATCATCGGCATGACGCACATCCTGCGCCGCAACGGGGTTGCCGAGCATCAGGCGGGCAGGCTCAACAAGATCGAAGCCGCCGGCAATCACCTCCTCGAGATCGTCAATGCCGTCCTGGACCTGTCCAAGATCGAGGCCGGCAAGCTCTCCCTGGCCGAAGACCCGCTCGATCTGGACGAGCTGATCGACGACGTCTCCAGCATGGTCAGCGTCCGCGTCAGGGCCAAGGGGCTCAGATACGGCATCGAGGTCGGCGATCTGCCCGGCAATCTCCTGGGCGACCGCACCCGACTTCAGGAGGCACTGCTCAACTACCTGGCCAACGCGGTGAAATTCACCGAGGAAGGCAGCGTCACCCTGCGCGTCAGGCTCATGGACGAAACCCCGGAGACGGCCCGCGTCCGCTTTGAAGTGAGCGACACCGGCCCGGGCATCTCGCCGGAGGCCCTGCCCCGGCTCTTCTCCGCCTTCGAGCAGGCCGACAACTCGATCAGCCGCAAATACGGCGGAACCGGCCTGGGCCTCGCCATCACCAGGAAGATCGCCCAGCTGATGGGCGGCGATGCCGGCGTGGAGACGGAGCCGGGCAAGGGCAGCACCTTCTGGCTGGCCGTGCGCCTGAAGAAGGGCGACGGCGGCCGCGGCGCGATCGCAGCCCGTGCCGCCACAAACGCCGAGGACACCCTCCGGCAGGCGTTCTCCGGCACCCGCATCCTGCTGGCCGAGGACGAGCCCATCAACCGGGAGGTTGCCTTGACGCTGCTGGAAGATGTCGGCCTGCTGATCGACATCGCCGAAGACGGCGCGCAGGCCCTGAAGCTCGCCGGCGAGAACGACTACGCGCTGATCCTGATGGACATGCAGATGCCGAACATGGACGGACTGGAGGCCACCCGCAGGATTCGCCAGCTTGGCGGCGCGCAGTCCGTCCCGATCGTGGCGATGACCGCCAACGCCTTTGCCGAAGACAAGGCGCGCTGCTTCGAGGCCGGGATGAATGACTTCATCACCAAGCCGGTCAATCCCGACACGCTGTTCGTGACGCTGCTGCGCTGGCTGCAGCAGCGTCACGCCACCCGAGGCGCGTAGCCGATCAGCGCACAGGCCATCAGACGCCCGGCGGGAGCCTGGCCGCCATCATCGCCCTGCGGTCGATCCGGCGCCCATCGACGATGAAGCGGCCATCCCCCACCGCATGAACCATCCGCCGCTCCCGGCGGGTGTCGTCGATGTGGGCGGCGACGCCTTGCAGCACCACGATGTTGTACGGGGTGACGATCTCGACGACCCGGCATTCGATGTTGGCGAGGCATTCCTGGATCAGCGGCGGCCGGACCACCCTTGCCGGCAGCGGCGTGAGCCCGAACCTGGAAAACTTGTCGGTATCGGCCCCCGAGCAGGTGCCGATGCCCACCACCTGATCCAGCAGATCGACCGTGGGCACCGCAATCACGCACTCGCCGCGCTCCCGCAGCGCCGCGTAGGAGTAATTCCAGCCGCCGGTGGTGATGGCGAAGACCGGCGTGAAATCCAAGACCATCGTCCACGAGAGGGTCATGATGTTGCCCTTCTGCCCATCGTGGGTCGTCACCAGCACCACGGGCCCGGATTCCATCAGCGTGAATGCCTTGCCGAGTTCCAGTTCGCGCATGGAAGCACCTCCAACGGTCTTGCCCTGCCCGATCTTACCCCCGCAAGCCCGTGGCTTCAGCCCGGCCGCCGCAGCGGGTCGAGGAGCGCCCGCAGGTTGTTGTGATCGAGCTCGTGCATGATCGCCAGCAGCTGGCCCAGCTGCCCGGCGGGAAAGCCTTCCCGGGCAAACCACGCCAGGTAATGCCCGGGCAGGTCGGCCAGCAGGCGGCCCTTGAACTTGCCGTAGGGCATGCTGCGGGTGACCAGCAGTTCGAGGAGTTCCGGGTTCATCGCGCCGCCTCCGATCAGTGCCACACCGGCCAGTCCCAGCTCGATGGCATTGCCCATGTTGGCAGTGCGGGCGAGCAGCTCTTCCGGGATGTACGGCACGAAGAAGCCGTCGCCGCCGGCAAAGCGGTGCGTGACGCCTGCGCCCTTCGAGGGCCGGGGAAGTACAATCCCGGCGCCCGGCCCGGCGCCACGCTTCATGTCCCCCGCTCATCGACAACGCCAATGAATCACCAAGCCCTCTCCTCCTTCATCTGGTCGGTCGCCGATCTGCTGCGCGGCGACTACAAACAGTCCGAATACGGCAAGGTCGTGCTGCCCTTCACCGTCCTGCGGCGCCTCGACTGCGTGCTGGCTGCCACCAAGCCCGCCGTGCTCGCCGAGCTGGAAGCCAAGACCAAGGCCGGCCTCAACCCCGACCCCTTCCTGCTCCGCGCGGCCGGTCAGCGCTACTTCTACAACACCTCGCCGCTCGATCTTTCCACCCTGCTCGGCGACCAGGACCACATCCGCCAGAACCTCTACGCCTACATCCAGGGCTTCTCGCCTGCGGCCCGCGACATCTTCGAGCGCTTCGACTTCTTCACCCAGGTCGAACGCCTCGCCAAGGCCGGGCTGCTCTACCTCGTCACCGAGAAGTTCGCCAACATCGATCTGCACCCCGACGTGGTGGACAACGCCCGGATGGGCCTCGTCTTCGAAGAGCTGATCCGCAAGTTCGCCGAAATCTCCAACGAGACGGCCGGGGAGCACTTCACCCCGCGAGAGGTCATTCGCCTGATGGTGAACCTGATCTTCATCGAGGACGACGACGTGCTCACCGCCGGCAACGCCGTGGTGCGCGCCCTCTACGACCCCACCGCCGGCACCGGCGGCATGCTGTCGGTGGCCGGCGAATACCTGCACGAGCATAACCCCGCCGGCCGCCTCAACCTGTTCGGGCAGGAGCTCAACGACGAGTCCTACGCCATCTGCAAGGCCGACATGCTCATCAAGGGGCAGGACGTGCACAACATCGTGGCGGGCAACACCCTGTCGGACGACGGCCACGCCAGCACCAAATTCGACTACATGCTCTCCAACCCGCCCTTCGGCGTGGAGTGGAAGAAGGTCGAATCGGTCGTGCGCAAGGAAGCCGCCGAAAAAGGCTTCGACGGGCGTTTCGGCCCCGGCCTGCCGCGGGTGTCGGACGGCTCGATGCTGTTCCTGCTCCACCTCATCAGCAAGATGCGCCCGGCGGTGGATGGCGGCGCCCGCATCGGCATCGTCCTCAACGGCTCACCGCTCTTCACCGGCGGCGCCGGCAGTGGCGAATCCGAGATCCGCCGCTACGTGCTCGAGAACGACCTGGTGGAAGCCATCATCGGCCTGCCCACCGACATGTTCTACAACACCGGGATCAGCACCTACATCTGGGTGCTCTCCAACAAGAAACCCGACGAGCGCAAGGGCTGGGTGCAGCTCATCGACGCCAGCAGCTTCTGGCAGAAGATGAGGAAGAGCCTCGGCAGCAAGCGCAAGGAGCTCTCCGAGCAGCACATCGCCGACATCACCCGGCTGTTCGGCGAGTTCGTCGAAGCCGAACAGGCCATCGTGCTCGACGCAGCGGGCAAGGAAGTCGCCCGCCAGATCCTGCTCTTCGGCGACGCCGAGCCGGCAGCCCCCGAAGGCGGCAAGGTAAAGCGCGTGCCCATCTCCCGCGTCTTCAAGAACGAGGAGTTTGGCTACACCACGATCACCGTCGAGCGCCCGCTGCGCGACGACGCGGGCAACATCGTGCTCGGCGAGCGCGGCAAGCAGAAAGGCAAGCCCCAGCCCGACAGCGCCCTGCGCGACACCGAGAACGTGCCGCTCACCGAGGACATCGATGCCTACTTCCAGCGTGAAGTCCTGCCTCATGCGCCGGATGCGTGGATCGATCGCGAGAAATCCAAGGTCGGCTACGAAATCCCCTTCAACCGCCACTTCTACGTCTTCGAGCCGCCGCGCAGCCTGCACGAGATCGACGAGGAGCTGAAGGGCGTCACGGCGCGGATCATGGCGATGCTGGAAGGGCTGGCGGAATGAGCTTGCCGAGGTATCCGGAGTACAAGGACAGCGGGGTTGAGTGGCTGGGGGAGGTGCCAGCGCATTGGGAGACGTGGAAGCTACGCCATGCCTTCGGCGCCATAGGGAGCGGAACAACACCGCCAAGCGACGAGCGCCATTGGTATGACGAAGGAACTATTCCTTGGATAACGACTGGCGAATTGCGCGAAGCCGTAGTCTGCGAAACAACCAAATCAGTTACACCAGCAGCACTTCAGAAATTCTCGACCCTTAAGGTTCATCCAAAGGGTGCGTTGGTGATTGCCATGTATGGCGCAACTATCGGAAGGCTTGGCTTTCTTGGCGTTGACGCAGCAACAAATCAGGCATGTTGCGTTCTTTCCGTGCCGCGCAGCTTGGACGTACGCTTTGTGTTCTATTGGCTCCATGGGTTTAAGCAAAGAATCATCGACCTTTACGCAACAGGTGGAGGACAACCAAATATCAGTCAGGAAACAATATCCTCATTACGGATTCCTGCTCCGAACATTCCCGAACAAACCGCCATCGCAACCTTCCTCGACCGCGAAACCGGAAAGATCGACGCGCTGATTGCCGAGCAGGAGACGCTCCTGCGGCTGCTCGCCGAAAAGCGCCAGGCCACCATTTCCCATGCCGTCACCAAGGGCCTGAACCCGAATGCGCCGATGAAGGATTCTGGCGTGGCGTGGCTAGGGGAGGTGCCGGAGCATTGGGTGCTAACGCCGCTAGGACGTATATCTGTTGCACGATGTGATGGCCCATTTGGCTCGGGTATCAAGTCAGAGCATTACACCGATGAAGGTGCGCTTGTTGTTCGGTTGCAGAACATCCGTGCAGGTCTATTCAATATGGGCGAGCCTGTATTCCTTGATGAGAGCTACTTCCAGAAGGAACTTCGCGGCCATGAAGTAAAGGAAGGCGACCTTTTAGTGGCTGGCCTTGGCGATGACAACAACTTGTTGGGCCGCGCGTGCGTTGCGCCGGATGGTCTTGGCGTCGCGTTGGTCAAAGCCGATTGCTTTAGATTTCGTCTCGATACTGAACGAGCTATACCCGAATTTGTTGCGTGGCAACTCTCCACAGGAGCCGCCCATGACGCTGGAGCTATGGCAACAGGAACAACCCGGTCTCGAATTCCATTGAGCATCATGTCGTCGCGGAAACTCGCGTTACCTCCCTCAGAGGAACAAGCGGCCATTACTGCATTTATCGCTAGGGAAACCGCCAAACTCGACGCCCTCAAAACCGAATCCGAGCGCGCCATCGCCCTCCTCAAGGAGCGCCGCACCGCCCTGATTTCGGCCGCTGTCACCGGCAAGATCGACGTCCGACACGAAGCCGCGTAAGCCATCGCGCGCCCATGCCTCTGATTTTCCATCTGGCTCCTGTCTTCGACTTGCCAGTCATTGAATCCACCTTCCATGCGCCGAAATGCCGCCCGGACGCCTGGCTGCATGTCGCCGCCCCGACGGGTTCGTCGCTCGCGGCCCTGAGTCCGTCCGACAGGCGCGACGTCGGATCGCAGACGGCCGACCGCATGTTTCGGGGGGATGGCATGGGCGGCAACAACTTCCACCATGCGCAGATGCGTGCCGGCAACGGCAACGACACGCTCCTGAACTACCTGAGCGCCGGCCATCGGGTCGACATCCATCGGATTTCCGCTGCGGGCCTGCGGCAGGCGGTCCTCGGCACTGAAGCCTTGCACCGACCGGCGCCGCTGCTACAACAGCCACCCCGGCACGTCGGCTACGGGTTCGAGCAGTTCGTGCTCCACGAGGACGGCAAGTCATGGCGCTGAAACACGGCGCAGGTCGAAGGGCGAGCACGGGCGTTATTTCAGATGACTGGGCTTTGATCTGGCGCCGCGCAGGCGCCGCGCGATTGGTTGCGTGGCCAGTTTCAGCTTGCCAATCGCATCAAGATCGGCAAGTATTCGTAATTCGCGAATTGCGAATATGGCGAACGATGGAGCTCAAACCTCAAGACCTGCTGGTGCTGCTGAAGGCGGCTGCGAACCCGTCACAGCGCTGGACCTATGCCGCGCTGGGCAAAGCTCTTGCCATGAGCGCGTCGGAGACCCACGCGAGCGTAAAGCGCGCCGTGGCCTCCGGCCTGGCGGTCGCGCCGGCACGCGGCGAATGGTCGCCGGTCCGGTCGAACCTGCTGGAGTTCATGCTGCACGGGGTGCGTTACGTCTGGCCGGCCACTCAGGGGCCGGTCAAACGCGGGGTACCGACGTCTATCGGCATGGAACCGCTTGCCGGCCGGATGATGGTGGCCCCGGGAGATGCGCCCGTCTGGGCTCATCCGACCGGCTTCGCGAAGGGCCCCACGCTCTCGCCGCTCTACAAGACCGCCCCTCAGGCCGCACTCGCCGACCCTGCGCTGCATCGCCTGCTGGCCCTACTGGACGCTTTGCGGACCGGACGTGCGCGCGAGCGAGCCTTGGCAGCCCAGTTGATGGAAGCCGAGCTCAACCAGCACGGCCTGGAGAGTGCCGATGCGAACCAATGACCCGAACTTGCCCCACCTTCGCCAAGTCGCCGAGGCCCTGGGCGACTTGCGGGAACAGGTGGTGTTCATCGGCGGCGCCGTGGCCGGCCTGCTGGTGACGGACCCACTGGCCGACAGCGTCCGCGCCACCCGCGACGTGGATGCGGTGGTAAGTGCAAACCGGGCCTTGTTCCATCGAATCGAGGCATCGGTGGCCACGCGTGGGTTTGCGCGCGACGTCAGCAGCGACGTGATTTGTCGCTGGGTGCACAAGGCATCGGGTGTGCTCTTCGACCTGATGCCGGTGCAGCCGGATGTACTGGGCTTCTCGAACCGTTGGTATCCCTATGCAGTCGAAACCGCCGCGCCCGTGGACCTGGGCAATGGCGTGACGATTCGGCTAGTGAGCGCCGTGGCTTTTGTCGCAACCAAGCTGGAGGCCTTTGCCGGCCGAGGCGGCGGCGACTTCCTGAGCAGCCATGACCTTGAGGATGTGCTCAACATCGTAGATGGGCGCGAGGAGCTTGCCTCTGAGATGGCCGCCGCGCCTGTCGACGTCCGGCAGGCTGTGGCTGCGGCATTTGGTCCTTTGCTGGCGAGCCCGGACTTCGCGAACGTGCTGCCGGGCCTGTTGGCCGAGCCGGAGCGCGTCGGCGTTGTCCTGGGGCGCCTGAAAGCCTTGACCCCATGAACCTGCACCAGGAAATCCACTTCGAAGCCGCCATCTGCGATCACCTGGCCCGTCACGGCTGGCTGTACGCCGAGGGCGACGCCGCCCACTACGACCGCCCAAACGCCCTCTTCCTGCCCGACCTGCTGGCCTGGGTGGAGGCGACCCAGCCCGAGAGCTGGCAGGCGCTGGCCAAGACCCACGGCGCGGCGCTGCCCAAGGTGCTGGCCGAGCGGGTGCGCAAGTGCCTCAACGAGCACGGCACGCTGGAGGTGCTGCGGCGCGGGGTGGAGCTGGTGGGGCTGAAGAAGCCGCTCTCGCTGGCGCAGTTCAGGCCGGCGCTGGGGCTCAACCCGGCGATCCAGCAGGCCTATGCGGCCAACCGGCTGCGGGTGGTGCGGCAGGTGCATCACTCCCTCAACAACCCGAAGGACGCGGTGGATCTGGTGCTGTTTGTGAACGGCATCGCGGTGGCCACCGCCGAGCTGAAATCCGACTTCACCCAGAGCGTGGGCGATGCGGTGGATCAGTACCGTTTCGACCGTGACCCGGCCCCCAGGGGCGGGCTGGCGGAGCCGCTGCTGGCCTTCCCCGGCGGGGCGCTGGTGCATTTTGCGGTGAGCCAGTCGGAGGTGATGATGAGCACCCGGCTGGCCGGCACGGCGACGCGCTTCCTGCCCTTCAACCGGGGCAACGCCGGCGGCGCCGGCAACCCGCCCAACCCCTTCGGCTTTGCCACCCATTACCTGTGGCAGGACGTGTGGCAGCGGGACAGCTGGCTGGAGATCCTCGGCCGCTACCTGATCGGCAAGCGCAACGACAGGAAGCAGCTCGCGAGCGTCATCTTTCCCCGCTTTCACCAGCTCGACGCCACCCGCAGGCTGGTGGCCGACGTGCTGGAGAATTGGCAAAAGCGCGGCCCCGGCGATCGCTACCTGATCCAGCATTCCGCCGGCTCGGGCAAGACCAACTCGATCGCCTGGACCGCCCACTTCCTGGCCGACCTGCACGACGCCGCGCATCGCAAGGTGTTCGACAGCGTGCTGGTGGTGTCCGACCGCACCGTGCTGGATGCCCAGTTGCAGGAGGCGATCTTCGACTTCCAGCGCACCACCGGCGTGGTGGCGACCATCACCGACGAGCACGGCAGCAAGAGCGCCCAGCTCTCCCAGGCGCTGAAGGACGGCAAGAAGATCATCGTGTGCACGATCCAGACCTTCCCCTTCGCCCTGAAGGCCGTGCAGGAACTCGCCGCCACCGAGGGCAAGCGCTTCGCGGTGATCGCCGACGAGGCCCACAGCTCGCAGACCGGCGAGGCGGCGGCCAAGCTCAAGCAGGTGCTGTCGGCGGAAGAACTGGCCGAGCTTCAGGACGGGGGCGAGATCGACACCGAGGCGCTGCTGGCCGCCCAGATGTCGGCCAAGGCGGCCCAGGACAAGGGCCTCACCTACATCGCCTTCACCGCCACGCCCAAGCCGAAGACGCTGGAGCTCTTCGGCCGCAAGGACGCCGACGGCCTGCCGCAGCCTTTCCACGTTTATTCGATGCGCCAGGCGATCGAGGAAGGTTTCATCCTCGACGTGCTGAAGAACTACACCACCTACAAGCTCGCCTTCAGGCTTGCCAACAACGGCAAGGAGTACGACGAGACGGAAGTGGAGAAATCCGAGGCGCTGAAGGGCATCATGCAGTGGGTGCGCCTGCACCCCTACAACATCAGCCAGAAGGTGCAGGTGGTGGTGGAGCACTTCCGCGAGAACGTGCAGCCGCTCCTGGCCGGCAAGGCCAAGGCGATGATCGTGGTCGCCAGCCGCAAGGAGGCGGTGCGCTGGCAGAAGGCCATCACCGGCTACATCCTCAAGCGCAACTATCAGCTGGGCGTGCTGGTGGCGTTCTCGGGCGAGATCGACGACCCGGAGAGCTACCCCGAGCCGGTCGCCGAGACCAGCAAGGCGCTGAACCCCGGGCTCAAGGGACGCGACATCCGCGAAGCCTTCGCCGACCCGAACCATCACCTGCTGCTGGTGGCCAACAAGTTCCAGACCGGCTTCGACCAGCCGCTGCTGTGCGGCATGTACGTGGACAAGCGGCTGGGCGGCATCCAGGCGGTGCAGACGCTGTCGCGCCTTAACCGCGCCCACCCGGGCAAGGACACCACCTACATCCTCGATTTTGTGAACGACGCCGAGGACGTGCTGACCGCCTTCAAGACCTACCACGAGACCGCCCGGCTGGAAGCCAATACCGATCCGCATCTGGTCTTCGACCTGCGCGCCAAGCTCGACGGCGCCGGCTTTTACGACAGCTTCGAGGTGGACCGGGTGGCCCAGGTCGAGACCGACCCGAAAGGCACCCAGGCCCAGCTGAGCGCCGCCCTCGCCCCGGTGGCCGACCGCCTGCTGAAACGCTACAAGGCCCTGCAGGCCCAGCGGGCCGCCGCCGAAGCCAGCCACGACAAGGACGCCGCCCAGGCCGCCCGGGACGCGATGGATGTGCTGGTGCTGTTCAAGGGCGACATGGGCGCCTTCTGCCGGCTGTACGCCTTTCTGTCGCAGATCTTCGACTACGGCAACACGGACATCGAGAAGCGCTTTCTCTTCTACAAGCGGCTGATTCCCCTCCTCGACTTCGGCTGCGAGCGGGACACGGTGGACCTCTCGAAAGTGGTGCTGACCCACCACACCCTGAAGAACAAGGGCCAGCAGACACTGAACCTCAAGGCCGGCGAGGCGCCCCGGCTGGCGCCGATGACCGACACCGGCAGCGGCGCGGTACAGGAGAAGGAAAAAGGCCTGCTGGAGGAGATCATCCAGAAGGTGAACGGGCTCTTCGAGGGCGAGCTGTCGGACGACGACCAGCTGGTGTACGTGAACGGCGTGCTCAAAGGCAAGCTGCTGGAAAACGAAACCCTCGTCCGGCAGGCCGCCAACAACAGCAAGGAGCAGTTTGCCAACTCCCCCGACCTCGCCAGCGCCCTGATGAGCGCCATCATGGATGCGCTGGAAGCCCACAACACGATGAGCGCCCAGGCGCTCGGATCGGAGCGGGTGCGGGAAGGGCTGAAGGAAACCCTGCTGGGGCCAGCCCAGCTGTACGAGGCGCTGCGGACACGGGCGCAGGGGCTGCGGCCGCCCGCCTGACCGCCGCCGGCCGACGCATCGTTCACGAGGGCTGCCAGCTACAGCCCGGGCTGCAAACCCAGAGGCCGCCCTCGGCTGATGAAGCGAAGGCCATTCAGAAACAGTGTTCCGATGCGGGAAAGCTGCTGTCCTGGACTGCCTGGACATACGCGCGGATCGCGCCCTCGATGCTCGTCTGTCCGGGCATGAAGTCCCGCACAAAGCGCGCCTTTCTGCCCGGAAAGACGCCGAGCATGTCGTGCATGACCAGCACCTGACCCGAGCAGTCGGGGCCCGCGCCGATGCCGATGGTGGGGATGGACATCAAGCCGGTCACTTCCTTGCCCAGTGCTGCAGGGATAGCCTCGAGCAACAACAGGGACGCGCCTGCGGCCTGAAGCGCCAGCGCATCAGCCTTGAGCCGCTCCGCATCCTCGGTGCTCCTGCCTTGCACCCGAAACCCACCAAGTTGATGGACGTACTGCGGCGTGAGCCCGAGATGGGCAAACACCGGAACGGCACGCTCGGTGAGGAAACGCACCGTTTCGGTCAGCCAGGCACCCCCTTCGAGTTTCACCATCTGCGCCCCGGCCCGCATGAGCCGGACCGCGTTGTCAAAGGCAACCTCGGGCGTTCCATAGGTGCCAAAAGGCATGTCTGCCACAAGGAAAGCCGTCTTGTTGCCTCGCGCGACGCAGGTGGTGTGATAAGCGATGTCATCCAGCGTCACGGGCAGCGTCGTGCTGCGCCCCTGGGCGACATTGCCAAGGGAATCGCCGACCAACAGCACGTCAACGCCGCAACTGTCCATCAGTGACGCGAAGCTTGCGTCGTAAGCGGTGAGCACGGCGATCTTCCGGCCCTCGGCGCACATCTTCAGAAGCGCCGGCAGGGTGACGGCCTTTCTTCGGGTGGCTACATCGCTGTCCTGCAAGTACCCGGTCATGTTGATCCTTGTTGGTGGGGATACCTTCGTCTGGAAGGCAAGTCGGTATGGAACGAGATGGGGTCATGCCACCGAGTGGCCTGACGGCCTTCGGCGGGGTCCGCCCTCACGCTGCACTCAGAAGGCCCAGGGCTTTGACGGGTCAAGGGTCGACGCGAGCAGATCGATACGGTCGCTCCCCCAGAACAGCTCGCCCCGATAGACGAAAGTTGGCGCGCCGAAGACGCCGAGCGCTTCCGCCCGCAGGGTGGCGGCGAGCAGATCGGCGGGCGCCCGGGTCTGCTGGTAGGCGTGCCAGTCGGCGACGTCCAGTCCGGCTGCGGCGATGGCGGCGTCGATCGCTGTCTGCGACTCCAGATCGAACTCCCGGCGCCAGAAGGCGGCAAGCATGGGATCGCAGAACGCCCAGAGCCGGTTGCGGGACTTGGCAAACAGCAGAGCCTGGCTGCCGAGGGTCGCATCCCAGAGCTTGGTGGTGGATCGGATCGTCAGCCCCTGCTTCGCGGCGAGCCGGCGGCAATCCATGTACAGATACCTGACCTTTGCGATGTCGCGGCCCGAGCGCTCCTCGACCTCGCCCCCGTAGGCGGAACGGAAATCCGTGATGAACGGCCACCAGTCGAACGTGAAGCCACTCCGCTCCGCCAGCAGGCGGGCAGGCTTGAGCGCCAGATAGGAATAAGGGCTCCGAAGGTCGACGAAGGCGTCAACCGTCTGGCTGTCGAGTTCGCTCATGGTCAATCATTCCGTCCTGAAAAGATGCTGCTTCGCCTCGGCCGAAGTGGCGACATCCACCCAGCGGTCCCGCAGCAGATCAAGCCCACGCCCCACCGCCGGTCGACTTCGCACCCGGCCATACCATGCCTGGACGTTGGCGAAATCGCAGAGGGTCAGGCCGGTGAGCCTGTGGATGCGGACCCACGGAAAGCAGGCCATGTCGGCAATCGAATAATCGCCGCAGATGTAATCCCTGCCTGCCAGCCGTTGGTCGAGCACCCGAAGCAACCGTCGCGCTTCATGCTGATAGCGCTCGATGGCATAGGGAATCCGCGCGGGCGCATACCGGAAGAAATGCTGGGCCTGCCCCATCATCGGGCCGAGCCCGCCCACCTGCCAGAACAGCCACTGCAGCACTTCCGCGCGCTGGCGCGGATCGACTGGAACAAAGCGCTTCTCCTTGTCGGCGAGGTAGAGCATCACGGCGCCGCTCTCGAACACGGCGAGGGGTTCGCCCCCGTCGTGGGGCACGTGATCGACGATGGCCGGGATCCGGGCGTTGGGGTTGATGGCCAGGTAGCCGGGCTCGTGCTGGGCGCCCCGGGTGATATCGACGGGAATGAGTCGGTAGGAAATGCCCAGCTCTTCCATCAGGATCTGCACCTTGTGTCCGTTGGGTGCGGCCCAGCTGTAAACATCAATCATGACTCGCTCCCCCAACCCCGGCGGACACTTGACAGATCACTTCTCGACCTTGCCATGCATGACCATGATGGTCTGCTGCATCAGCGCGCAGAGGGATTCCTTACCCTCCTTCACGGCAAAGACCTCGGCCTTGGTGACGATCAGCGTCCGCCCCGAGCGGACGACCTCGCCACGGGCGATGAGCTTGTCGCCATCGGCGGGTGCCATCAGGTTCATCTTGTATTCAACAGTCAGCACCGAGGCGCTCGCCGGCACCATCGTCATCGCGGCGTAGCCGGCGGCTGAATCGGCGATCATGCCGACCACGCCCCCATGAACGAAACCGTGCTGCTGCTCCACGCCCTGCCAGTGGGGCAGATGGATTTCGGTGCGGCCGTGCTGCACGACGGGCAAGGTGGCCTGGATGAGGTGCATCGCGTGCTGCCGCTCGAAGCTGGCGCGGACGCGATCGGCGAAATGGGGATCAGATACGTGGGCCATGCTTCACAACTCCATGAAAGGGGGCACGCCCGGATTAGAATTCATGGATGAGCGCCGTACAACCGAGTTTTTCGGCGCAATGCATGAGCCCAGAGAATGCTGACGCCCCTCGCCAAGATCCCCTCCATCGAGTCCCTGCGTGGCTTTGTCGCCGTGGGACGACGCATGAGCATTACCCTCGCCGCCCACGATCTGTTCCTGACCCAGTCGGCGGTCAGTCGGCAGATCCACGGGCTCGAGTCGGCGCTGGGCATCAAGCTGTTTGAACGCGCCCACCGCTCGATCCGCTTCACGCCTGAGGGCGAGCGGCTGTTCCTGATCGCCGACAACGCAATGCAGCAACTGCAGGAGACCATCGGCGCACTCCAGGCCGCCAAGGCAGGCCACCGACCGGTGACCGTCACCGCCAGCATCTCCTTCGTTGGGCTCTGGCTGCTGCCGCGCCTGCCGGGCTTCCAGCAGCGGCACCCGAACGTGGAAGTGCGCCTGTCGGCCAACAACAACATCGTCGACCTGCGCCAGGAAGGGCTCGACGTCGCGATCCGCTACTGTGCCGAGCCCGCCATGCCGGCGGGCGCCCGGCGGCTGTTTGGCGAGACGGTCTTCCCGGTGGCGCACCCCAGCCTGGGCATCGCCCGACTGGACGACCCCGACATCATCCGCCGCTCCGTCCTGCTCGAATTCGAAGGGGACCAGTCCCCCTGGTGGAACTGGGAAGCGTGGCTGGAGATGCAGGGCTGGTCCGGCGTCAGGCCGAGGGGCGTGCTCCGCTTCAACCTCTTCGACCAGATGGTCCACGCGGCCGTCGCGGGCCAGGGGATTGCGCTCGGGCGCAGCCAGTTCATCCGCCCGATGCTGGCTGACGGTCGTCTGCGGGCCCTGCCGACGATTCATCCGGGGCCCAGATCAAACAAGGTCTTCTGCCTTCTCCTGCGCGACGCAACGCCATCGAAGGAGACCCAGGCGCTGGTGGACTGGATTGTTGCCGAGGCACGGCTCACAGATGCCCTGCCGGAGAACGGATGAGCGCCGCCGCCCTCAGCCCCGCCGCAGCGGGTCGAGGAGCGCCCGCAGGTTGTTGTGATCGAGCTCGTGCATGATCGCCAGCAGCTGGCCCAGCTGCCCGGCGGGAAAGCCTTCCCGGGCAAACCACGCCAGGTAATGCCCCGGCAGGTCGGCCAGCAGGCGGCCCTTGAACTTGCCGTAGGGCATGCTGCGGGTGACCAGCAGTTCGAGGAGTTCCGGGTTCATCGCGCCACCTCCGATCAGTGGCGCACCGGCCAGTACCAGCTCGGCACGCCCTTGCGGCCGCCGCCCACGCCCTGCCGGTAGCGGCTGCGCAGATGGCCATCCACCACCGAGATCCACGGCGCGAGGCAGGCGTCGGCCATCTCCTGGTCGATGAAGCGCTCGGACAGGCGGTAGGCAAACCAGCGGTAGGCGGCGATCAGGCGCACCGTGGTCTCGGCTTCTTCCAGCGAGGCGCGCTGGGGCACGCGGGGCAGGAAATCCAGCTCGATGGCCTTGCCCTTGTTGGCGGTGTAGGCCCAGTCGCGCCACACGCCGTCGATGGTCTCGTTCTGGGACGCCATCGGCGCCATCGAGAACACGTGCTTCTCGTGGAGCGTGAGGTTCTTCATCCGGTCGAGCTGGGCGGCGCGAGCGAGCTGCTCTTCGGGGATGTGCGGCACGAAGAAGCCGTCGCCGCAATCCGCGTGGAGCTGGAACAGCGACAGCAGCGCCTCCAGCCGGGTGTCGCCGGCCATCTCGGCGATCTGCTCCAGATACGCGCTGCCGGCAGTGATCTGGAAGCCACGGGTTTCCAGCGGCGGCTGGGGCGCCTTCATCAGCGCGGCAACCACCTTGTGCTCGGCCGGGGTGAGACCGGCCACCACGCCCGCCTCCTCCTGATGGCCGAAGCGCCCGGCCCGCCCGCCGATCTGCTGGAGGAGCGACGGCGACAGGGTGTCGCGGGTGGTGCCGTCGTACTTCTGGATGGCGGTGAACACCACCCGCTCGATGGGCAGGTTGAGGCCCATCCCGATGGCGTCGGTGGCCACCAGGATGTCCGCGTCGCCGCCGGCAAAACGGTGCGCCTCGCGCTCGCGCACCTCGGGCGACAGGGCGCCGTAGATGCACGCCACCGACTTGCCCAGCGCCAGGAAGTCATCCCGCAGGTTGAGCGCGTCGCGCCGCGAGAAGACGATGAAGGCGTCCCCCGGCCGCGCCCGCCGCAGCGCACCGGCCGGGTTGTGGGACAGCGCCTCGCCCACCACCAGCGGGTGCTTGCGCTGCTTGCGGCGGATCTCCAGGGGCAGGCCCAGGCGCTCGGCCAGGGCCACCACCGCCGGCTCCGCCGACAGCGCGCCCACCAGCCACACCTCGGCGGCGTTGGCGCCCACCACCGCCTGGGTCCACGCCCAGCCCCGGTCCGGGTCGCTGAGCATCTGGATCTCGTCGATCACCGCCACCTCCAGCTCGGCGGAAGGGTCGAGCATCTCGATGGTGGAGGCGGTCACCCGGCTGCCCTCGACCATGCGCCGCTCCTCGCCGGTGATGAGCGAGGCGCTCACCCCGAACTCCTCGTTGAGCCGGGTGAAAGCCTCCAGCGCCAGCAGGCGCAGCGGGCCGAGGTACACGCCGGCACGGGCGGTGGCGAGGCGCTCGAAGGCGTCGTGGGTCTTGCCGGAGTTGGTCGGCCCCAGCACGGCGATCAGCTTGCGCGGGCGACGCCGGGCGACAAAGGTGTCCGGGTAGTCCGACAGGCGCACCGAGCGCCCGATCTGCCCGGCCAGATCCCGATGGCGGCGCCGGGCGCGGAGGTCGGCGAGGGTCTGGGCGAGGGTCTTGGGCAGCGTGGAGAAATCCAGCCGGCCCGCGGACCAGTCATCCCGCAGGCCGCGCAGGTTGGGCTCCAGCCCTTCGGTGGCGCAGGCTTCCAGCAAGATGCCGATCTCGGCGACAGCGGCGTTGAGCGCTGCTTCGAGGTGCGCGCCCTGGGCGGCCA
Source organism: Zoogloea oryzae (assembly GCF_030161255.1). Lineage (NCBI taxonomy): Bacteria > Pseudomonadati > Pseudomonadota > Betaproteobacteria > Rhodocyclales > Zoogloeaceae > Zoogloea > Zoogloea oryzae. Next base: position 1,873 of record NZ_BSPX01000051.1, on the reverse strand, counting down.
GCATGGCCTGCTCCAGCGTCTGGCGCCCCGCGATCGGCCGCCGGCGCCAGTGGCCGGCGTGGCCGAGGCAGCTCTCGGGCAGGTAGCCCACCAGCCGGAACTCTTCGCCGCGGATGCGCACCCGCCGGCTGGCGGCGAGCCACACGCGATTGCTGCTGGTGGTGACGATGAAGCGCAGGTCCATCGCGGGGGCGGGTTGGGGAGATTCGGTGTTGGTCATCTTCAGTCGAAAAAACACGGGGCCGGCCGCGGCGGGCCAGCCCGGAAAATCAGGCAAAAAAAAGCTGCAGGCGGTCAGCCGATCAACGGCGCATCCGGCAGGTTGCGCAGCACGGCGGCCACGTCGGGCTCGGTTTCGAGCACGCGGACCACGCAGGGCAGCGGCTCGACCCATATCTCGGGCAGATCGCGCTCGGCCGGCTCGCGGATCGCAAAGGCCAGGCGCTCCACCGGCGGCGCAAACTGGGCATCCACGCCGGGCTTGTTGCCCCGGGCGTCGATGCGGAACCAGCCGAGGTCATCCAGCCACACCGCGTTGAGCCCGTGCAGGCAGTAAGGCCCGCCGGTGTCGCCCACCGACAGGCGCTGGTAGCACAGCCCGGCGGGCACGCCGTTGGCCCGCAGCAGCGCGGCGAGCAGGTGACTCTTGGCGTAGCAGTAGCCGGTGCGGTGGCGCAGCACGTCCGACGCCTTGCAGGTGACCGGGTTCTGCATGAAATCCACGCTGTGGCGGATCTCGTCGCGGACGAACTCGAAGCAGCGGCGCACCACGTCCATGCGCGACGCGGCGCCGTCGGCCAGCCGGCGCGCCTGGGCGGCGACGTCCGGGTGGTCGAAATCGATGTAGGTGCTGGCGGCGAGATAGGGCTGCATGATGCTGTCCGGGCAAGGTGTCGGCGTATGGGAGTGCGAGCTTACGTGGGCCACGCGCCGCTGTCGAACGCCACGCTGCCCCTTGACGCACCGCCGCATCCCTCCGATGCTTGGCGCTTCCGTTTCACGCATCCACGCCGATTCCGCCGCCATGTCTGCCCTGCCCGCTGTCTTCGCCGATCTTCAGCCCGCCGCCGTGTGGCGCCACTTTGCCACCCTGTGCGCCATCCCCCGCCCCTCCAAGGCCGAGGACGCCCTGCGCGATCACCTGCTCGCCTGGGCCGTCGCCAAGGGGCTGGGCGCGCAGGTGGACGCCGCCGGCAACCTGATCCTCAAGAAGCCCGCCAGCCCCGGCCACGAGGCCGCCCCCGGCGTGGTGCTCCAGGCCCATCTCGACATGGTCTGCCAGAAGAACGCCGACACCCAACACGACTTCACCCGCGACCCGATCCGCCCCGTGCTGAAGGACGGCTGGCTGGTGGCCGAGGGCACCACGCTGGGCGCCGACAACGGCATCGGCGTGGCGCTGATCCTGGCGGTGCTCGAAGACCCCCGCCTCGTCCACGGCCCCCTCGAGGCGCTGCTGACGGTGGACGAGGAAGCCGGCATGGGCGGCGCCCAGGGGCTGGAACCCGGCGTGCTGCAGGGCCGGCTGATGCTCAACATCGATACCGAGGACTGGGGCGAGTTCTACCTGGGCTGCGCCGGCGGGCTGGACGTGAACGTCGCCCGCCCCGGCACGCCGGACGCCCTGCCCGCCGGCCATGAGGCCTGGCAGATCGCCCTGACCGGCCTGCGCGGCGGCCACTCGGGCGTCAACATCCACGAAGAACGCGGCAACGCCATCAAGCTGCTGGTGCGGGTGCTGCGGGATCTGGAAAGCCAGTTTCCGCTGCGCCTCGCCACCCTTGAAGGCGGCACCGCCCGCAACGCCCTGCCCCGCGAAGCCCGCGCCACCGTCGCCCTGCCCGCCGGCCGCGGCGATGCGCTGGGCGAGGCC